>NZ_JTLA01000294.1:0-206 GCF_000799055.1 Ensifer sp. ZNC0028 | reverse complement strand
TTGTAGAGGATCGCCCAGAGCTTTTCCGTCTGGCGCGGATCCTGGCCGATCAGCCAGGGGGTATAGGCGGCAACCACCGCCGCATTCGGCCGCGCCGGGCCGAGGCACTCACCCCAACCGATCGTGCCGTCGTCGCATTCGATCTCGACCAGCACATGGGCGCGACGGTCAAAACGCATGGAGGCGCTTTCGAACGGCACGGCCAG
>NZ_JTLA01000293.1:0-203 GCF_000799055.1 Ensifer sp. ZNC0028 | reverse complement strand
TGCTCCTCCTGCGTGCCGCAGATGAAGCGCACCGAGGCCATGCCGTAGCCGTAGCGGTCGAGCGCCTGCTTGCCGGCCTCGGCAAGCTCCTCGTTGTCGGCAAGGCCGAGATAGTTGTTGGCGCAGAAGTTGAGCACCCGCTCGCCCGAGGCGACCTTGATCTCACCCGCCTGCTTCGAGGTGATCACACGCTCCGACTTGTA
>NZ_JTLA01000292.1:0-201 GCF_000799055.1 Ensifer sp. ZNC0028 | reverse complement strand
AGTTCCAGCGCTTCAAGACGCATCCGGCGATCCGCGGCACGTTTGAAGGCGGCAAGCGGCTGTCCTATGGCGCGCGCGCGATCACCGAGGGCGGCTACCAGTCGGTGCCGAAGCTGTCCTTCCCCGGCGGCGCGCTGATCGGCTGTTCGGCCGGTCTCGTCAACGTGCCGCGCATCAAGGGCAGCCACAATGCGGTGCTTT
>NZ_JTLA01000291.1:0-253 GCF_000799055.1 Ensifer sp. ZNC0028 | reverse complement strand
TCTGGGAAGAGGGGTTCGACTCCCCTAGGGCGTGCCACTGTGTTGATCTCCTCCCCCCAAAAAATCAGCGCTTTCAGCAATTGAACAGCCGTTCGCTGCGTCAAACGCATATCCAATTCCGGCCGTTCAATCGCCGAATTTTTCTCGGCGACTTTAACAGGAAAAGCACAAAAATCGTGCGATTGGCGCTTGCGGTATCCAGAGTCGCTGGCTATAAGGCGCCCACACAGCGAGTGCGCCCTTCGTCTATCGG
>NZ_JTLA01000034.1:0-58079 GCF_000799055.1 Ensifer sp. ZNC0028 | reverse complement strand
CAATGTTAACGTGCGGCTTGTTGCGCTCAAATTTGCTCTTTGCCATGGGTACGTTTCCTGTGGTCAAGTATGAATAATGATCAGCCGGCAGGGCCGGTTTGTGGAGCCGTTTAAGGGTTTCAGGGGATTTGCGCAAGACTTAATTGCGCGCGCCCGGACCGGCCGCCGACGGCCTCTTCCTGGCGATATATAAGAAGCGCGCAACGCCGGTACAAGATTGGGCATCATCGCGCCGCGAATCGCTGCGGTTGCAGAACATTCAAGCGCTTAGCGGCGAATGTTTATTCGCTACATTAATCTGAAAGGAAGGAGGACACCGCTATTGGAGCGGGTAGCGGGAATCGAACCCGCGTATTCAGCTTGGAAGGCTGCTGCTCTACCATTGAGCTATACCCGCGGGCCTTCGATCCAGAAGCAGAATGGTGGAGGGAGTTGGATTTGAACCAACGTAGGCTGAGCCAACGGATTTACAGTCCGTCCCCTTTAACCACTCGGGCATCCCTCCATTATTCTGTCGGGATCTTTCGACCAAGCATTTGAGATCGTGAGACAACCAGCGACTTGTCGGTGCCGCTCTCGATCTGTGGCCGGGTATATGACTGCCTCGTTTCGTCCTGTCAACACGGCTCGGTGCAAAAAATCCGATTTTCTCCACAGCCGCAAAATTACCCCCAGCGCGGAAAACCATTTCGCCGGACAGGCAAGCCCTCTATAAGACGCCAATGAGCAAAGATCGCACCGGCGACAAGAGCGCCAAGGACACCCATTACGCAAACCTCAGGCGCGCGCACCGCGATGCCAAGCGCGAGCGTGGCGAAATTCCAACCCCGAAAGAGGACAGGCGCCGCAAGGCGCCGGCCGACTGGAAAGCGCCGCAGCTCGCCCCAGAGCAAGTGCTGCTTTACGGCCTGCACACGGTTCGCGCCGCGCTGGACAATCCGGCGCGCCAGATCATTGGCCTCAGCGTGACCCAGAACGCCGCCGCAAGGCTGGAACTCGGGGAGCTTTCGGCCCTGCCCTTCCCGGTCGAAACGGTGACGCCACAGGATCTCGACAAGATTCTCGGTCCCGACGCGATCCACCAGGGCGTGATGCTCGAAACGCGTCCGCTGCCGCATCGCCGGCTCGAGGCGCTACGCGACTGCCCGCTGATCCTCGTGCTCGACCAGGTAACCGATCCGCACAATGTCGGCGCCGTCATGCGCTCGGCCGTGGCTTTCGATGCCGGCGCGCTGATCACCACCATGCGCCACAGCCCGACCGAATCGGGCGTGCTCGCCAAATCGGCCTCCGGCGCGCTGGAAATGATCCCCTATATCCAGATCACCAACCTTGGTGATGCCATCGAGGAACTGCATCGACTGGGCTTCCAGACGATCGGCCTTGATTCGGAAGGACCGCAGCCGCTGGAAGGAACGTTCAGCGGCGAGAAGATCGCGCTCGTACTCGGCTCCGAAGGCAAGGGGCTCCGGCAGAAGACCCGCTCGATCGTCAACGACCTTGCCCGGCTCGACATGCCTGGCGCGATCAAGTCGCTGAACGTCTCGAACGCGGCGGCGATCGCCATGTATGCGGCACGCCAGTATCTGAAGCGCTGACATCGCCCCGGACGCTCTTGGCCGCCTCAGCGTTACGGCGCCGGCGGCCACATCATCCGGCTCCAAAGCCGTGGCTTTAACGCGAAATGGCGCCTGTGGATATCTTCGCACCGGTAGGATTGCGGAGCCTGATGCCGTGCAGCTTCGAAAGATCGGGAAAGAAGACGGCAAGCCGCGCCGACCCCTCACAAACCGACGGATTTTAGCGCAAGGCGACTGGGCGTGCTCATGCCGGCCGTCGGGCAGCCTTCACGCAATTTCTTCCAGGTGGTGACGTTGAGGTTCATCTCGCAGCGCGCGAGATAGGCGCTGCCATCGACGCGCAGGCAGGCGACCTGCCCAAGCTCATATTTGGAACCGTCGCGGTTTCGACAGGTGCAGCCATGATCCGGCGGCGCAGCCAGCGTGGCTTCGGCGGCGAACAAGAAGGCCACCGCAGCGGTCATGCCCCAAAGGATCCTCCGCCTGTCCATCATGAGGCCATTATAAAGCAGATATCGATATTCGAAAACGGACAATGCCGGCTGCTTGCGCAACCGGCACCGTCCGCACGCGGGGCATACGCCCCTCCCACCGGATCACCTCGGTGATCCGCTGAACTTAGTTCTTAGCTCGCCAGGCGAAGCACGTTGCCTTCGGAGATGGTCTTTTCAGCCTCGGCGATCGCAAACTGCTTGGAGTCGGCGCTGAGGTTCAGGCCTTCAGCGCGAACGAACTCGACGTCGGTGACGCCCAGGAAGCCGAAGACCGTCTTCAGGTAGGATTCCTGGTGATCCATTACGGCCGCCGGGCCGGCGGAGTAATGGCCGCCACGGGTGGAGGCAACGATGACCTTCTTGCCCTTGGCGAGGCCTTCCGGACCGTTCTCGGTGTAGCGGAAGGTCTTGCCGGAGACAGCGATGCGGTCGATCCAGACCTTCAGCTGGCTCGGAATGCCGAAGTTGTACATCGGCGCGCCGATGATGACGGTGTCGGCGGCCAGGAATTCTTCCAGCATGTCGCGGCCGAGCTTGACGTCGGCAGCAAGGCCGGCATCGACGCCTTCGAGGTCGGCCGGGGCCATGATCTGGGCGCCGGTCAGATGCGGCAGCGAGCTGCCGGCGAGATCGCGGTAGGTCACCTGGGCATCCGGGCGGTCAGCCTTGACCTGGGCGGCAAGGGCGGCCGTCAGACGGCGGGAAACCGAGTGGTCGCCAAGGATACCGGAGTCGATATGAAGAACGTTCATGGGAACACCTTTGTGTTTACGTTGCGGTGATCCACATATGAGGGGAAAACAATGACCCGATAAGCCAGCGGATATTTGACATACTGTTTCCAGACGGAAACAATCATATCCATCATCCGCACTTCGGAGACAGGACAATGCAGGATCTGAACGACCTCGGGCTTTTTGCCGCCGTCGTGCGAAACAACGGCTTCAGTGCTGCGGCACGGGACCTCAATATACCCAAATCCAAGCTCAGCAAACATGTGGCCCGACTGGAGGAGCAGCTCGGTGTGCGGCTGCTGGAGCGCTCGACCCGCAAGCTGCGGGTCACCGACATTGGCCGGGTGTTCTACGAGCATTGCCAGAGCCTTCTCGACGGGGTGGCTGCCGCAGAAGCGGAGATCGCCGCCGTGCGCGCCGAACCTTCGGGCACGGTCCGGCTCGCCTGCCCGCTCGGCTTCACCCCGATGCTTGCCGATATCCTGCCAGCGTTTCATCGCCGCTACCCCGGCGTCCGGCTGCTGATTACAGCCACCAACCGTCGCATCGACCTGATCGAGGAGCGGGTCGACGTGGCGCTGCGCGCCCGCGGTCAGCTCGATACGGACAACCAGCTGATCATCCGCAAGTTCGGCGAAGTGCGCGAGCGGCTTGCCGCCAGCCCCACCTTCCTTGCCCGCTCGGGCGAGATCACCATCGAGAACCTCAGCCAGCAGGCGACGCTGTCGATGAACGAACAGCACCCGACCGACGTCTGGCGGCTGGTTTCGATCGACGGCAACACGACGGAAATTACCCATCGCCCGATCGTCGGCTGCAGCGACTTCCTGATTCTCGAACGCGCCGCGATCGAAGGCATGGGGGTTGCGCTCTTGCCCGACCATATCTGCGAGCGCGCCTTCCGCGCCGGCGTGCTTGCACCGGTGCTACCTGAATGGACGTCGAACGACGTCGTCGTGCACCTCGTCTTCCCGTCCCGCCAGGGCATGTTGCCGGCAACAAGAGCCTTGATCGACTATCTGGCCGAGAACCTGCTCAACGCCCTGCAGAAATGCCGCGAGGTTCCGGTGCGCATGGGGCCGTCCTTCGACATCTGATGCCGCAGCAGTGCGGCTTGCCGATCAGCACCGGCAGATCATCAGCACATTGCCGTCGGGATCGCGGATCGTGAACCATTGCTCGACTGCACTGGCGTCACGATCTCGACGCCGAGGGCCTGTGCATGGCTGGCTGCGGCCGCCACGTCTTCCGTGTCGAAGTGAAAAAGCGGCGCATCCCGTCGCTCGCCCGGCACGAAGATTCGGGCATCGAGAACGAGCCGCGCGCCGCCACTCCTAGGAAATACGGCGAGATGGCCATGCGTGGTCTCGGGCGGCTCGACCTGAAGCAGGCGCGCATATCACGCCTTCGCCAGCTCGATATCCGAAACCGGAACGAAGACCGCTCCAATACCCAAGCCGATCGCCGGCATATTCTCCTCCGTAATCCATGCGCCGAAACTGAACTGTCACGGAGATTCGCTCGAGGTCTGCTCCGCATGTCATCGGCTGCACTGCCTACCGTTTTCAAGCTCGGCAAAGGATCTGGCGCCGGCGTCGTATCGGTAGGCGATCACCTGCACCGTGCAGGCGTCCTCATACCGGGCGCACGCTTGCATCGAAACGCAAAGATGGCCTTGAACACCCCAGACCTTTGCAGGCGGCTTGTCATAGATGCCTTCGTAGATCGTCTGCGTCCGCTTAGCGCCGTCATGCCACTCCACCACGATCTCCGAACGAAAGTGGTCATAGCCGATGTTACTGTATCCCACGGAGTACCGGACTGACCCCAAGCCGGAAACTTGCGTCGCGCCGGAACTCATCTCCGCCCAATCGGATCCCTCCTGCGCGTTGGCAGGGCTCCAAACGATGAAACCGCACAGTAGAACGCACGCCCATCCGATCGGCGCCAGCGCTGCGGGTATGGCGAAGTTGGCTTTGGTCGCTGCTGAAAGAACGTGTTCGATGATCAGGACCTTTCCAAGAGAACCAGCCGAGGAATGCTCGTCTGCCGCTTATCAAAAACGGGAGGAACAATCGGCGGTGGCCGAAACCACTGATTCCCTATAGTTCAGGAGTATGAGAACTCTTGGAAGACTGATCGTCTCCGCCGTCCTGGCATTCCTTGTCAGCCTGATCGTCGCCGGACTGTTCCTGCCGGTCTACGACATATTCGAGGGCGGGCCGTACAACTGCCTGGAGGATGGCATTGCGGCATGCGTCGCCGGCATACCGCTGAGCGCGCTGATCTATGGACCGCTGTTTTCGATTGTCGGCGTTGTGATCGGCACGCCGGTGTTCATGGCCATCTTTGCGATGCGTGACTGACGGCTCGCTTTGCGTCGACGGTGTATCCGCAGCAACGCCCCGAACAATCAAATTCCGGCACGGTAGCCGCCAAAAAATCGGAAAAACGATGGGGAAGAAATGAAGTGGTGCCCCCAGAGAGACTCGAACTCCCGACCTACTGATTACAAATCAGCCGCTCTACCAACTGAGCTATAAGGGCACTTGCTTTGGTGGGAGTTACCATAATCTCATGTGGTGTAAAGCAAAATTGCGAATTCTCCCAATTTTTCAGATGCGTTCGGTTCCGGGCCATGCCAGAAACAATGGAGAAAGATTGCCGCTGGCGGCGCATAACATATCGAGCGGACTAGAATTTCATGGCCCGAACGTTCACTTCCCTAGCCTTTCTCGCCTCGTCCGCGGAAGAGGCACAAAAGGCTGCGGCTGATCTCAAGGCGATCTATGGCGACCATGATCCGTCGAAGGCCGATGTGATCGTCGCGCTTGGCGGCGACGGCTTCATGCTGCAGACGCTGCACCAGACAATGAACAGCGGCAAGCTGGTCTATGGCATGAACCGTGGCTCGGTCGGCTTCCTGATGAACCGCTACAGCACCGAGAATCTGACGGACCGGATCTGTCAGGCGGTCGAGAACGCTTTTCATCCGCTGGAGATGCAGACGACCGACGTCTATGGCGAGAGCTTCACGGCACTTGCGATCAACGAGGTCTACCTCTTCCGCCAGTCCTACCAGGCAGCAAAGCTTCGCGTGCTGATCGACGGCAAGACACGGCTGGAGGAGTTGACCTGCGACGGGCTGCTGGTCGCCACCCCTGCCGGCTCCACCGCCTACAATCTCTCCGCCCACGGACCGATCCTGCCGCTCGAGGCCCCGCTCCTGGCGATGACCCCGGTCAGCGCCTTTCGCCCGCGCCGCTGGCGCGGTGCGCTCCTGCCGAACCATGTCACGGTCGAGATCGAAATCCTCGAGGCCGACAAGCGGCCGGTGAACGCCGTGGCGGACCATCAGGAAGTAAAATCGGTGGTCAGAGTGAAGATCGCCGAATCGGAAAACATGACGGCGCGTATCCTTTCGGATCCCGATCATTCCTGGTCGGACCGCATCCTGGCCGAGCAATTTTCGAACTGAGCGCACGTTCTCCGCGCGACCTATGGTATCATCCTGCCGGCCAGGCTTCTGCCGGCCCGCAGAAAACGGCAAACGAGCCGCCGCCTTAAGGACGACGACCCAATGCACAGATCCGCCCTCCTCGCGCTGTTCCTGTTTTTTAGCAGCACCGGCGCCAAGGCTCAGGATGCCAACATCGTTCCGCCTGAGGCGACCTTCGTGACCAGCACTGGCTACTGGGAGGAAAGCGGAGAGCCGCTGTCGTCACTCGACCCGAACGCCGCCGCCGAGAAGCCGGGCGACGCCCGGCGCGGCTACTACAAGCTGATCGCGCTTCGCCAAGCGGACGGAACCGCCCAGGTCCATCTGCAGCAGGTGGAAGCGACCTCGGCCGGCCCCGTGGTGATTTCGTCGGCGGAACTCGAAGAGTTCTCCGCGCTCAAGGCCTATGTCACCGACATCCGTCCGGAGACCTCGACCGGCGTCACCGCGCAGCCCGGCATGTTTGCGACCGTCTATCTGAAGACCGACCCGTCGGTGAGAGAACCTGAGAGCTGGACCGTGCTCATCGATGATCTCGGCGACATCAAGATCGAGCGCGCTTCCAACTGAGCAAAAGAAAGGGCCGGATGTGAACATCCGGCCCTCTTCAATTTCAATTCGGCAGACCGCTGTCAGCCTTAGTTCAAATCATCCACGACGGCATCCGCGCCACCGGCGACGCGGTGCGCGAGCGCTGCTTCCATGAACTCGTTGAGCTCGCCGTCGAGAACGTCGCCCGGTGCCGTGCTTTCGACGCCGGTGCGCAGATCCTTGACCAGCTGGTAAGGCTGCAGGACGTAGGAGCGGATCTGGTGACCCCAGCCGATGTCGGTCTTCGACGCGGCTTCGGCGTTCGCGGCATCTTCCCGCTTCTTCAGTTCCGCTTCGTAGAGACGAGCACGCAGCATGTCCCAGGCCTTCGCCCGGTTCTTGTGCTGCGAGCGCTCCTGCTGGCACTGCACGACGATGCCCGACGGGATGTGCGTGATGCGCACGGCCGAATCGGTGGTGTTGACGTGCTGGCCGCCGGCGCCCGACGAACGGTAGGTGTCGATGCGGCAGTCGCTCTCGTTGATGTCGATCTGGATCGAATCGTCGACGACCGGGTAGACCCAGATCGAGGAAAACGAGGTGTGACGGCGGGCATTGCTGTCATAGGGCGAAATACGAACGAGGCGATGTACGCCCGATTCGGTCTTCAGCCAGCCATAGGCATTGTGGCCCTTGACGAGCAACGTCGCGGACTTGATGCCAGCTTCTTCGCCGTCCTGGATTTCCATCAGCTCGACCTTGTATCCCTGGCGCTCGGACCAGCGGGTATACATGCGCAGAAGCATGTTGGCCCAGTCCTGGCTCTCGGTGCCGCCGGCACCCGAATGCACTTCGAGATAGGTGTCGTTCTGGTCGGCCTCGCCCGAGAGCATGGCCTCGACCTGCTTCTTGGCCGCTTCGGCCTGAAGTTCGCGCAGCGCCTGTTCGGCATCGGCGATGATCGCCGCGTCGCCCTCTTCCTCACCGAGCTCGATGAGTTCGATGTTGTCGTTGAGCTGCTGCTCGAAACGACGAAGGCCATTGATGCCGTCGTCGAGTTGCTGACGCTCGCGCATCAGCTTCTGCGCTTCCGCAGCATCGTTCCACAGGGTCGGATCTTCCGCCTTGTTGTTCAACCAGTCCAGTCGTCTTACCGCCTGATCCCAGTCAAAGATGCCTCCTCAGCAGGCTTATGGCCTGCTTGATTTCGTCGACAATATTCTCGATTTCGCTGCGCATGATCCTGCTTCTTGTGAACCGATAGGAAAGTGAGCGTCAAATAGCGATGCCCGCCGCTGATGTAAAGGCGGCGGGCATCGCGTGACGGGTATAAGGACTAGAACAGGCCGTTGGAACCGGAGGTCACTGCCTGGTTCGCCTGTGGCGAATTCTTGAGGATCTCTTCCGGCGGCACGTACTGGTCGAGACCGCCGATGACCGAGAAGGTGTCGGCCGGACCGGTGCCGGGCTTGAAGGCCTCGATGATCGTGTCAGGCTCACCCTCTTGAGCGGCCATGCCGGTCTTGCGGTTGACGGCGACCATGCTCATGCCCTCGGGCACGACGAACTTGCTCGGGCGCGTGCCCTTCACCGCTTCGGTCATGAAGTCGTTGAAGATCGGCACGGCGAGGCTGCCGCCGGTCGCGCCGCGGCCAAGCGGGGCCGGGTTGTCGAAGCCGAGATAGAGGCCGGCGACCATGTCGGGCGTATAGCCGACGAACCAGGCATCCTTTTCGTCATTGGTGGTACCGGTCTTGCCGGCAACCGGACGATCGAGCTTGATCTTGCCGGCAGCCGTGCCACGCAGCACCACGCCCTCCATCATCGACGTGATCTGGTAGGAGGTCATCGGGTCGAGCACCTGCTCGCGGTTGTCGGTCAGAACAGGCTCTTCCTGGTTCTGCCAATCGCCGGCGTTGCAGTTGTCGCAGGTGCGGTCCTCGTGACGGAAAATCGTCTTGCCGTAGCGGTCCTGGATGCGGTCGATCAGCGACGGCTTGATCTGCTTGCCGCCATTGGCGAGCACCGAATAGGCCGACACCATACGCAGCACCGTCGTTTCGCCCGAACCGAGCGACATCGCCAGAAGCGGCGGCATCTTGTCGTAGATGCCGAAGCGTTCGGCATATTCGGCAACAAGGTTCATGCCCATATCGTTGGCGAGGCGAACGGTCATCAGGTTACGCGATTTCTCGATGCCGAGGCGCAGCGTCGACGGCCCGGCGGAGCCGCCGCCGTAGTTTTCCGGACGCCAGACCTGGCCGCCGGCGACAATCTCGATCGGCGCGTCGAGGATAACCGACGCCGGAGTATAACCGTTGTCGAGTGCGGCCGCGTAAACGAAGGGCTTGAACGACGAGCCCGGCTGGCGCATCGCCTGGGTCGCGCGGTTGAATTCGGACTGGCCATAGGAGAAGCCGCCGACCATCGCCAGCACGCGGCCGGTCTGCGGGTCCATGGCGACAAGACCACCTTGCACCTTCGGCGGCTGGCGCAGACGGTATTCGCCCTTTTCGGCGAGCGGCTCGACATAGATCACGTCGCCGGCGCCGAAGACGCCTTCAGGCGATTTCGCCGACTTGCGGTCGCCGCTTGCGGAGCGATAGGCCCACTGCATGTTCTTGGCGGAGATGTGTCCGGTGACACGCTCGGCGACGATCTTGCCCGAAGCTTCCTTCTCCGGCTGGATGCCGATCTCGGCGCCCTGGCCATCGACGGAAAGTACGACAGCGAGCTTCCATTCGGGCACGTCGCTGAAGGCGACGACCGCGCCGAGCGGCTCGCCCCAGTCGCCGCCGATTTCGATCGACTTGACTGGGCCGTGGAAGCCGCGACGCTCGTCATAGGTCAACAGGCCGGTCTGAAGGGCCTTGCGTGCCGCGGTCTGGAGACGCGGGTCAAGCGACGTGCGGACAGACAAGCCGCCTTCATAAAGCGCGTTGTCGCCGTACTTCTGGATGATCTGACGACGGACTTCTTCGGCGAAGAAGTCGGATGCAAAGAGATGGGCGCCGCCACGGCGCGGATTGACGCCGAGCGGCTGCTTCTTGGCCTCTTCGCCATCAGCCTTGGTGACGTAGCCATTTTCGACCATGCGGTCGATCACCCAGTCGCGACGCTCGAGCGCTGCTGCGGTCTTGCGGAACGGATGGTAATTGGCCGGGCCTTTCGGAAGCGCTGCAAGATAGGCGGTCTCGGCAATGGTCAGTTCGGTCACCGACTTATCGAAATAGGTCAGCGCGGCGCCGGCGATGCCGTAAGAGTTCAGACCGAAGAAGATCTCGTTGAGATAGAGCTCAAGAATGCGGTCCTTGCTGTAGGCCTGCTCGATGCGGAAGGACAGGATCGCTTCCTTGACCTTGCGGTCGATAGTCTGGTCGGACGAAAGCAGGAAGTTCTTGGCCACCTGCTGTGTGATCGTCGAGGCGCCGACCGGGCGGCGGCCGGAGCCGAAGTTCTGCAGGTTTACCGCGATGGCGCGCGCGAGACCAGTGATGTCAACGCCCGGATGCTGATAGAAGTTCTTGTCTTCCGCCGAGATGAAGGCTGCCTTGACGCGATCCGGGATGGCCTGGATCGGCAGATAGAGGCGCCGTTCGCGGGCATATTCCGCCATCAGCGCGCCGTTGCCGGCGTGGAAGCGCGTGGTCACCGGTGGCGAATATTTCGCCAGCACCTCGTAGTCCGGCAGGTCCTTGGTGACGACACCAAGATAGAGCGCCACGGCTCCGGCCACACCCAGCAGCAGAAACGCGCCAATCCCGAAAAAATATCCAATCAGCCTGATCATCAGTCAGATACCGGTACCTTAATTATCGTCCAATTGCCGAACCGCCCGACTGACAGTCCATGCTCTGTCCTGCCGGCTTTTATGGCAGCGGCCCGACCAAACTCTTTCACGCGAAATCGTCTGGCGTCGCAGCGTCCCGCCAACCCGGCTCCTCATATGGCGGGGAACTCCGGGCTTCAACTCGTTTCTCAACAAATCCGGGCGCAATTCCGGTTAGGTCCCGGATTGTGCGTAAAATAGGGCTGTTATGCGATAATCCCGTGCGCATCCCGTTGAAAAGCATAGCGCTGTTACCGGGGCGACACAAATCACTTCGTTCCCGGACCTGCCTTCAAACGTCAGCCGCCGCTGGCGACGGCCTGCTCGCGGTAGCGCTGCACGGCGACCGCAAGACGCTCGGAAACCTTCTTGCGCCATTCCGGGTCGAGCAGCAGCTTTTCGTCCTCCTTGTTCGACAGGAAGCCCAGTTCAAGCAGGATCGAGGGCACGTCCGGCGCCTGCAGCACGCGGAAGCCGGCGAAACGGTGCGGATTGTTGATGAGATTGATCTGGCCCTCGAATGACGAAACGACAGCGCGCGCCATGTTGACGGAGAAGGCCTGCGTTTCGCGGCGCGTCAGATCGATCAGGATGTCAGCCACTTCCGCCGGCTCGCTCTGAAGCGGCACGCCGGCGATTTCGTCGGACAAGTTTTCGCGCGCGGCAAGGCTTGCGGCCAGATGGTCGGAGGCCTTGTCGGAGATGGTATAGACCGTCGCGCCGCGAATATCCTTCTGGCGCAGCGCGTCCGCATGAAGAGAAATGAAGAGATGGGCGCCCTTGTTGCGGGCGATCTGCACGCGCTGGGGAAGCGAGAGGAAGACGTCCTTGTCGCGGGTGAGAAAAGCCTCGATCCCGGCGCCCTTGTTCAGGGCCTCGACGAGATCCTTCGCGAAGGCGAGCGTAACGTGCTTTTCTTCCGTCTTCGTTTCGCCGGCGAGCGCGCCGGTATCGATGCCGCCGTGGCCCGCATCGATCGCGATGATGAACGGCCCGCCTTCCCTCGTCGGGGCGACGGCAACCGGCCTGTCGGTCTTGGTGGCGGCAACCGATCCGGTCCACTGCTGTTCACCGAGAAGCGCATCGAAGCGCGCCTGGTCGACGCGCTCGGCATCGAGCACGAGGCGGTAACCCTTGCCCCCCTCTTCCGCGATGACTTCCGCATGGGTGACCGCGACCGGGCCTTTTGCCGAAAGAACGATGCGGGAGCTGCCCGCGCCCATGCCGCCGTAGCGGATCGCATCGAACAGGCCGCGCGGTTCAAGGCTGTCCGCCTTCAGGCCGAAGGCCGTTTCCGGCAGGTCGACCACGACACGAACGGGATCGGCGACATAATGCAGGGAGAATTCCGGTTTGCGATCGAACTCGACGACGACGCGCGTGCGTGCATCGTCACCTGCGATCCGTGCCGCAAAGGCGAGCAAAGGACCCGGCTCGACGGCCCCTGCCGCCGGCACGTTCCAAAGAAGACCGCCGGCTAGCAGCGACGCTCCGAGCAGAAGCCGGCTCGCGGGCGATATCAAAGACAACAGCGAACCACGCATACAAACCGCCAAAGGCCTCACCTCGGGCTCTCCACCACTTTCTCAGAAAACCAAACAGCAGCCGACGCACGGCTGCTGTACGCACAGGTTGATCAATGAACCCTTATGGTTAACCAATGCTTGACAATGATCATCTTCCCCGGGCAGCGGGGACAATCGATTTACCGTTTATCGACCTACTCCACGTGGACAAGCGAATCGATCATTATTGTGGCGGCACGGGCTTTTCCCTTGCCAATGTGACATAGAAAACATAAAAGCGTCACAAGGAGAAAGTGTTGACGGGATAGAACAGTCGACCGGGCAGCCGGAGCTTCTCCAAAGCTTGGCGCCAGGGTGCGGTCGAACCGGATTGACCGGTTAACTTATCGCATTTCCGCGGTCGCAAGATGTTCATCCGCCGTCGCTGCATTTCCTCCCCGTACACTGGATCGCAAATTTCCGGCGGTGGCCGGAGTTCTTGATGGTGATTTTTCACCGACGCCCGCAAGCGGGCGCATTCATCGGGTCTTCATGAGACCTTAGACATTGGCATTCTTGTTTGGTCATTGATGTTGACTCAGCAGTATCGGTCAGAAGTAGCGCGGCCCCGGGACACACATGTTCCGGCTGTCGTCTGGCTGCTGCACCATCGCCTGCGCCAAACAGGAACTTTCATATCCGGCGCACCTTCCGACGTGTTTGGCAGTCTTCCTAAGGAAGCAGGTCTGTCTCCCGTTCCGCTGGCGCGCCGAGGAGCACAGCTTAGATGGCAGAGAAAATGCTTATCGATGCGTCTCATTCAGAAGAGACGCGCGTCGTTGTCGTTCGCGGGAACCGCATAGAAGAGTTCGACTTCGAGTCGGAACACAAAAAGCAGATCCGCGGCAATATCTACTTGGCGAAGGTCACCCGGGTGGAGCCCTCGCTCCAGGCCGCCTTCGTCGATTACGGCGGCAACCGCCACGGGTTCCTGGCTTTCGCCGAAATCCACCCCGACTACTACCAGATCCCGCTCGCCGACCGTCAGGCGCTCTTAAAGGCCGAAGCCGAAGAAGCGCGGCGCGACGACGACATCGAGCATGTCGAGACCGCCCCTGCCCCGGCAAGCGAACTCTCCGTTCCCGTGGATCTCGAAATCGTCACGGAAGCTGACGCTGAAGCCGAGCCGGTCGCAGCCGTCGCTGACGCCGCACCGGTCGTCGAAGAGGAAGCCCCGGCCGAAAAGCCGAAGACGAAGCCGAAGCGCACTCGCAAGACCAAGGCCAAGGCCGCGGAAGAAGCCGCTGCCGCGTCGGCCGATGGCGACGAGAGCAATGGCGGCGAAATGGCTGCCATGGTCGATACCGACGCCATTTCCGAGGATGTCGACAGCCGCCGTCGTCATGACGACGACGATGATGACGACGACAGCCACGACGGCGAAAAGGAAATCATCGAATCCGTCGGCGCCGAAGACGCCATGGAAGAGGTTCCGGACCGCCAGGTTCGCAAGCCGCGCAAGCAGTACCGCATTCAGGAAGTCATCAAGCGCCGCCAGATCCTGCTCGTTCAGGTCGCCAAGGAAGAGCGCGGCAACAAGGGCGCGGCACTGACGACCTATCTGTCGCTCGCCGGCCGTTACTCGGTGCTGATGCCGAACACCGCACGCGGCGGCGGCATCTCCCGCAAGATCACCAACCTGCAGGACCGCAAGCGCCTGAAGGAAATCGCCCGCGGCCTCGAAGTGCCGCAGGGCATGGGCGTGATCCTGCGCACCGCCGGTGCCAACCGCACCAAGGTCGAGATCAAGCGCGACTTCGAATATCTGATGCGCCTGTGGGAAAACGTCCGCACGCTGACGCTGAACTCCACGGCCCCCTGCCTCGTCTATGAGGAAGGCAGCCTGATCAAGCGCTCGATCCGCGATCTCTACAACAAGGACATCAGCGAGATCATCGTTTCCGGTGAGGAAGGCTACAAGGAAGCCAAGGGCTTCATGAAGATGCTGATGCCGAGCCACGCCAAGGTGGTTCAGCCTTACCGCGACGTGCATCCGATCTTCTCGCGCTCCGGCATCGAAGCGCAGCTCGACCGCATGCTGCAGCCGCAGGTAACGCTGAAGTCCGGCGGTTACATCATCATCAACCAGACCGAAGCGCTGGTTTCGATCGACGTCAACTCCGGCCGTTCGACGCGCGAGCACTCGATCGAAGACACCGCACTCCAGACGAACCTGGAAGCGGCGGAAGAAGTGGCACGCCAGCTGCGCCTGCGCGACCTTGCCGGCCTCGTCGTCATCGACTTCATCGACATGGAAGAAAAGCGGAACAACCGCTCGGTCGAGAAGCGCCTGAAGGATTGCCTGAAGAACGATCGCGCCCGCATCCAGGTCGGCCGCATCTCGCATTTCGGCCTGCTCGAAATGTCGCGCCAGCGCATTCGCGCCTCGGTGCTCGAATCGACGATGCAGACCTGCCCGCACTGCAACGGCACGGGACATGTTCGCTCGCAGTCCTCCGTCGCCCTGCACGTGCTGCGCGGCATCGAGGAACATCTGCTCAAGAACACGACGCACGACATCACCGTGCGCACCATCCCGGATATCGCGCTCTACCTGCTCAACCAGAAGCGCGGCACGATCATGGACTACGAAGCCCGCTTCGGCGTCTCGATCATCATCGAGGCTGACGCCCATGTCGGCGCACAGCACTTCGCGATCGATCGCGGCGAGCCGGTCGAAAACCCGGTCAAGATCGAGCAGCTGCTGCACTTCGAGCCGGAAGAGGAAGAAGACGACGTCGTGATCGAAGAGGATCTCGACGAGGAAGAAGCAGAAGAAGTCGCCGGCGAACAGCGCCAGGAACAGCCGAAGGCTGCTGCCCAGTCCGACGATCAGAATGGACGCAAGCGCAAGCGCCGTCGCCGCCGTCGCGGCAAGGGTGGCCAGCAGGCCGAAGGCAGCGCCCTCCAGGTTTCCGAATCGGCAGGCGATGCTGACGACGGTTCCGATGAGGACGAAGGCGATGACGAGGGCGTCGATGCAGACGCCGCGACCGCCGATGGCGATCAGAAGCGCAAGCGCCGCCGCCGCGGCAAGCGTGGCGGCCGCCGCAACCGTCCGGAAGGCGAAGGTGAAGGCCAGCTCGAAGCCGATGCCGATGCGGAAGCCGGCGACGATGGCGCAGACGAAGCCGAAGCCGTAGAGGCACCGGCCGCTGCAGCCGAGGTCGAAGTGGCTGTCGCGGTCGAGGAAACGGCTGTGGTTGCCGAAGAAGTCGAGGTGGCGGACGCAAAGCCTGCCAAGCCGAAGCGCACCCGCAAGAAGGCCGTCAAGGCTGAAGAGCCGGCAGTCAGCGTCGACGAAGTTGCCCAGGCAGCGATCGAAGACCAGCCCGCCGTTGCCGACCCGGCCGTCGAAGCGGTGGAAGAGGCTGCCGCCGACCTTGCCGAGACCAAGCCGGTGCGCGCCAACCGCGACCTTTCGAAGATCGCTTCCGAACCGGTGGTAACGTCGAGCGCGACGAAGCCCGAAGAGGAAGAGCCGGCCAAGCCGAAAAAGGGTGGCTGGTGGCAGCGCCGCGGCTTCTTCTAAGCCGCGCTGCAAGCGCCAAACTCTGAAAATACGAAAGGCCCGGAGCGATCCGGGCCTTTTCCTTTAGACGGATGACAGAAGGGGCCTTGCCCCTGCCCGTTCGCTCAGGCGGTCACGCCAGCCAGCGTCCGATCCTGTCCATCGCCTCGACCATGTCGGCCTCGGCGCCAGCATAGGAGAAGCGCATCGTGCGGTGCCCTTCCAGCGGATCGAAGTCGAATCCCGGGGTCGCCGCGACATTGATCTCGGCGAGCATCCGCTTGGCAAAGGCCATGCTGTCATTGGTAAAGCGCGTGACATCCACGTAGGCGTAGAAGGCGCCGTCCATCGGCGAGGCGATCGCGAAGCCGATCTCCGGCAAGCGCTTCATCAGCATGTCCCGGTTGGCGGCATAGGCGGCCTTGTAACGGTCGAGTTCCCCTTGCGCGTCGAGTGCTGCCTCTGCCGCAATCTGCGAGAGCTCGGGCGGCGAGATGTAGAGGCTCTGGGCGATGCGCTCGAAACCGCGCACCTTGTCGGCCGGCAGCACCATCCAACCGATCCGCCAGCCGGTCATGCAATAGTATTTCGAGAAGGAATTGATGACGATCACCTCGTCGGTCACCTCCAGCGCGCTCGCCTCTTCGCCGGCAAAGGTCAGCCCGTGATAGATCTCGTCGGAGATGAAGGCGATCGATTCGGCCCGGCAATAGTCAGCCAGCGCCTTGAGGCCCGCCCTGCCTGTCACCGTTCCGGTCGGGTTGGCCGGGCTCGCCAAAAGCACGCCCTTCAAAGGACGGCCTAATTTCGCAGCGGCACGTGAAAGACTTTCAGGCGTCAGAGTGAAACCGGTCTCGGCATTGGCCTCAACCTCGACGACCGTCAGGCCGAGCGCTGCGAGGATGTTGCGGTAGGCTGGGTAGCCCGGCCGCGCAATGGCAACACAGTCGCCGGGATCGAAGAGAGCCAGGAAGGCGAGATTGAAGCCGGCGGATGAGCCGGTGGTGACCGCCACCCGCTGCGGATCGAGCGCGATGCCGTGGCGCTTTTCATAGTGCCGGGCGATCGCGGTGCGCAGCGACAAGGTGCCGAGCGCGTCGGTATAGCCGAGCCTGCCATGCTCAAGCGCCGTGCGCGCAGCGTCGAGCGCTGCCTTGGGCGCCGGGTGGGCTGGCTGCCCGACCGCCATCGAGATCACCGGATGGCCGGCATCGCGGCGGCGGGTCGCCTCCGCCAGGACGTCCATCGCATGGAAAGGTTCAACGGCACTGCGTTTTGACAAATCTACCAACGGAAAATCCTCGATATGCGGCTGTTCTCCAGCCCTTTGCCCGATGAAAATGACCTTCACAAGTCCGCGAGTGCCGTATTTCCGCCGATTTTGCCGTTTCGTTTCCGCAGCACCCACCCTATGCTGCCGGCATATTGCGGATACGAGGAATCCTGTTGTCATTCAGAACAGCCGGTTGACCCGGCGACACGCGATGGACGACACACGAGATACGCAAGGACAACGAGGTAGAAATGAACTTCAGCACCAAGATGATTGCCGCCGGGACGCTCGCAGCGCTCGTAGCCGGGGTCAGCCTGCCCCAGAACGCATTCGCGCTCGATGCGAAGCAGAAGGAAGAGATCGGCGCCTTCATCAAGGAATACCTGATCGCCAATCCGGAGATTATGCTCGAGGTCCAGGAGGCGCTGACGACGAAGCAGCGCGCCAAGCAGCAGGAAGCGGCGGAAGGCGCGATCACCGAGAACAAGAAGGCGATCTTCAATTCCGACTACGACATGGTGCTCGGCAACCCCAAGGGCGACGTCACCGTCGTCGAGTTCTACGACTACAATTGCGGCTACTGCAAACGCGCGCTTTCCGACATGGACGACATCCTCGCCAAGGACAAGAACGTGCGCTTCGTGCTGAAGGAACTGCCGATCCTCGGCCCGGATTCGCTGGCCGCCCACAAGGTGAGCGCCGCCTTCCGCCTGGTCGCTCCGGAAAAATACGGCGACTTCCACCGGGCGCTGCTCGGCGGCGAGGACCGCGCCACGGAGGAGACGGCGCTCGCGGTTGCCGCCAAGCTCGGCGTGTCGGAAAAGGACCTTCGCGCCAAGATGGAAAAGGAGCCGCATGACGCGGCCGTGCGCGAGGCCTACAGCCTTGCCAACGACCTCGGCATCACCGGAACGCCTTCCTACGTCATCGGCAACGAAGCGGTCTTCGGAGCCGTCGGCGCCGAGGAGATCGAAGGCAAGGTCGCCAATATGCGCGAATGCGGCAAGACCGCCTGCTGACAAACCTTCCCATGACTGTGGACAAATCCCGCGGGGGCCCAAAGGGCTTTTCCTCGCGGGACCATCAGTCTATAGGTAACCCTCCATGACCGGACCGGAATCCCTTATGCCATCGACCATTTTCGTGCTGAACGGCCCCAACCTGAATGCGCTGGGCAAGCGCGAACCGGGTATTTATGGCGGCCAGACGCTGGCCGACATCGAGGCCATGTGCAAGGCGGAAGGCAAGGCGCTCGGCTTCGACGTCGATTTCCGCCAGTCGAACCATGAGGGAACGCTGGTCGATTGGCTGCACGAGGCCGGCAACGTCGCCGCGGGCGTTGCAATCAACCCGGCTGCCTATGGCCACACGTCGATCGCACTTCATGATGCCATCCGCGCCATCGGCATTCCGGTCGTCGAACTGCACCTCTCGAACATCCATGCGCGTGAGGAGTTCCGCCACAAGTCGATGATCGCACCCGCCGTCAAGGGCGTCATCTGCGGCTTCGGCGCACAGAGTTACATTCTTGCGCTGCATGCGCTAAAGAACCTGACAAATCCGTCGAAATAAAAAGAACACAAGAGGCTCATATTCCATGGCTGACAAGAAACCAGGTATCGACCAGGCGCTGATCCGCGATCTCGCCAACATTCTCAAGGACACCGATCTGACCGAGATCGAAGTCGAGCAGGACGACCTGCGCATTCGCGTTTCGCGCAACGGCACGCCGGTTGCGATGCCGATGGCCATGCCGCAGATGCCGGCTTACCAGATGCCCGCCGCAGCGGCCGCCCCGGCAAACGCCGTTGCCGCTCCCGCCGCCGAGAGCGCCCGCGCATCGAAGAATGCCGTGACGGCGCCGATGGTCGGCACTGCCTACCTGTCCCCCGCACCGGGAGCCCGCCCCTTCGTTGAGGTCGGTGCCACGGTCAAGGAAGGCCAGACGATCCTCATCATCGAAGCGATGAAGACAATGAACCAGATCCCGGCTCCGCGCTCGGGCAAGGTCACCGAAATCTTCGTCCAGGACGCAGCCCCCGTCGAATATGGCGAACCGCTGATCGTAATCGAATAAGGCGGCGCGGCGATGATCTCGAAAATTCTCATTGCCAATCGCGGCGAAATCGCCCTTCGCGTGCTTCGTGCCTGCAAGGAACTCGGCATCGCCACGGTCGCCGTTCATTCCACGGCCGACGCCGATGCCATGCATGTGCGCCTCGCCGACGAGAGCGTCTGCATTGGCCCGCCGCCCTCGCGCGATAGCTATCTGAACATTCACCAGATCGTCGCCGCCTGCGAAATCACCGGTGCCGACGCCGTGCATCCGGGCTACGGCTTCCTGTCGGAAAACGCCAAGTTCGCCGAAATCCTTGAAGCGCACGACATCACCTTCATCGGCCCGACGGCGGAACACATCCGCATCATGGGTGACAAGATCACCGCCAAGCAGACGGCGCAGGAACTTGGCATCCCGGTCGTTCCGGGTTCCGACGGCGAAGTGAAGCCGGAGAACGCGCTCGAAGTCGCCCGCAAGATCGGTTTCCCGGTCCTGATCAAGGCGACCGCCGGCGGCGGCGGCCGCGGCATGAAGGTCGCCCGCAGCGAGGCGGATCTCGAGGAGGCCGTTGCGACGGCCCGCACCGAAGCGCTTGCCGCTTTCGGCAACGACGCCGTCTACATGGAGAAGTACCTCTCCAAGCCGCGTCACATCGAAATCCAGGTCGTCGGCGACGGCGCCGGCAATGCGGTGCATCTCGGCGAACGCGATTGCTCGCTTCAGCGCCGTCACCAGAAGGTCTGGGAAGAGGCGAATTCCCCGGCCCTCAACGTCGATCAGCGCATGAAGATCGGCCAGATCTGCGCCGACGCGATGAAGAAGCTGAAGTATCGCGGCGCCGGCACGGTCGAGTTCCTCTACGAGAACGGCGAGTTCTATTTCATCGAAATGAACACCCGTCTTCAGGTCGAGCATCCGATCACCGAAGCGATCACCGGCATCGACCTCGTGCATGAGCAGATCCGCGTCGCCTCCGGCGGTGGTCTCTCTGTCCAGCAGGAAGACATCGTGTTTTCCGGCCACGCGATCGAGTGCCGCATCAATGCCGAAGACCCGCGCACCTTCGTCCCCTCCCCGGGCACGATCACGCATTTCCACGCGCCGGGCGGTCTTGGTGTGCGCGTCGATTCGGGTGCCTATCAGGGCTACCGGATCCCGCCTTACTACGACAGCCTGATCGGCAAGCTGATCGTGCATGGCCGCACCCGCGTCGAATGCATGATGCGCCTGCGCCGCGTGCTTGACGAATTTGTCATCGACGGCATCAAGACGACGCTTCCGCTGTTCCAGGACCTGATCAATAATCAGGATATCGCCAACGGCGACTATGATATCCATTGGCTGGAAAAGCATCTGGCCGCCACGTCCGAGTAAGGACCAGACATTGAAAGGGACGCGCAGCAAGCAGCCCGATATCACGCCGGACATGCTGCTGCGCGCCTATTCGATCGGCCTCTTCCCGATGGCCGATTCGGCCGATGATCCGGAGCTCTTCTGGGTCGAGCCGGAAATTCGCGGGGTGATCCCGCTCGCAGGCTTCCACACCTCTCGCAGCCTCGCCAAGACCATCCGCCGAAAGCCTTTCGACATCCGCTTCAACACCGCCTTCGAAGCGGTCATGGACGGCTGCGCTGCTCCTGCTCCCGACCGGCCGACCACCTGGATCAACAACAAGATCCGCACGCTCTACGCGACACTGCACTCGATGGGCTATGCCCACAGCGTCGAAGCCTGGGAAGGCGACCAATTGGTCGGCGGGCTTTACGGGGTTTCGCTGGGCTCCGCCTTCTTCGGCGAAAGCATGTTTTCCAGACGCACCGACGCCTCGAAGATCTGCCTCGTGCATCTGGTCGAGCGACTGAAGGCGCGCGGCTTCGAACTGCTCGATACACAGTTCACCACCGAACACCTGAAGTCGTTCGGCGCCGTTGACGTGCCGAAGGCGGAATACGAAGTGTTGCTCGCGAACGCGATGTCGTCGCCCGACCTCGCCTTCTAACCAAGCCACATTTTAAAGAATGGGGATATGCCCCGCCGCTCAGCGCTTCTGCGCAGTATCCGGCGGCGGCAGGTCCGAGGTCGCCTTGCAGGACTGAAGCCAGACGTCATAGACCGGATGCTCGACGGCGTTCAGACCGGGGCTGTCGGCAAACATCCAACCGGTGAAGATGCGGCGGATCTTGCGGTCGAGCGTGATTTCCTCGACCTCGACGAAGGTGGTGATCTTCTGCGCTTCCGTATCGTCACGGCTATAGCAGACGCGCGGCGTGACCTGGAGGGCACCGAACTGTACGGTCTCGCCGATATAGACGTCGAAGGTGGTGATGCGGCCGGTGATCTTGTCGATGCCGGAGAAGACGGCAACGGCGTTGGAAAGGCGGGCTGCGTCAACGGCTTCCGCAGATGCGACCAGCGGCAGGGCTGCAAGCAGGGACAAGCCCAAACGCCGTGCTCCTTGGCCGATTGCCTTGCGCAGATCAGAACCTGCCATCGTCGCCTGTCTCCCGCGTATCCTGTTCGTCATGGATTTCAGGCGCTAACCATCAATTGTGGCCGCGCCATGATCGAGGAACCCATTCCGCGGTCCGTCGTCGTCACTGAGAACAGATTATTCAGGAACCGGGCGTCCAGGCGTCGTAGTCACCGGTCACGCGCGGGCGCTTGCCGGTGGCAGCGATCGAGCCCTGTGGGCGGTAGGCGTTGGCCGTGCCGGTCGGATTGGCGCGGTGCGCCTTCTGCCATTCGCGCGGCGTGTACTTTTCATCGGCCGGCGAAACGTCGGTCCGGTGATGCATCCAGCCGTGCCAGCCGGCCGGAATGGCGGAAGCTTCGGCGTAGCCGTTGTAGATCACCCAGCGGCGGGTGCGACCTTCGGAGTCCTTGCCGCCCTGGTAGTAGACATTGCCGAGTTCGTCTTGACCGACCCGTTGACCGTGGCGCCAGGTGTGAAAGCGCGTTCCGATCGTCTGTTCGTTCCACCAGGTGAAAATCTGCAGCAGGAGCTTCATGGATGCCGTCCTTGACCGGCCGTTGGGAAGGCGGCCAGATACCAAAACAATGTTCCCGCTTATGCCCCGCCGCTCAGGGCTTGTCCAGTGATTCCGAGGTAAAGGCGGTCATTTCAACGGCAGTTGAAAGCCGAAATGGCTGCGCGCAAAGCCCAGGCGCTCATAGAAGCGATGTGCATCGGTGCGCACGGCGTTGGACGTGAGCCTCACCTTCCTGGCCCCCTTCTCCCGCGCCTCGGCAATTGCGTGGCGCATCATGCGTTCGCCGATCCCACGGCCGCGCATGTCGGCGCGCGTCTGGACGGCTTCGACGATCAGGCTGGAGCTTCCCCGCCCGGACAGCGATGTGTGCAGCGCGGTTTGAAAGGTGCCGACGACCTGCCCTTCGAGAACCGCGACAAACAGCGTCTGCAGCGTCGAGGCTTCAATCCGGTCGTAGGCGGCGGCGTAGTCTGCGAAGGCTTCGGGGTCGGTCGTGTCGCCGTGGCCGCCGAGCGGATCATTGGCGAAGAGCGCAACGATCGCTTCGAGGTCCTTACGCTCCGCCTTGCGGATCAAGAGTTCGGTCGCGTCCATGGTTCCCCGCTCACATCGTTCATCGGCAGCGGATCAAACACCTGAAGGTAACGGCGCGATGACAGGCGCCGTTGCCTCCAGAGCTTATCCACAGGCATGCGAAGCTTCAGGCAACCGGGCGGATCGCCTAGCCGAGAAGCGGCTTTTCCAGAACGATGGCCGGCAGGCCGGACGGGTCGTCGCCCGGGGCCTCGCCCACGTCGGCAAAGCCATGCGCCCGATAGAAGGTGAGTGCGTGCAGGTTCTGCGGCTCGACCTCGACGCGCATGCGCTCGGCGTCCGGAAAGCAGGTCTCGAGCTCGGCAAAGATATCGCGGCCGACGCCCTGGCGCTGGAACTTCGGAAGGACATAGAGCTGGTGCAGCACCACCGTCTTGGTCTGTGTGTCGGACATCGCCGCATAGCCCATTCCACCAAGCTGCCTTCCGTCGTCGGCAACGAGGAACTCGGCGTTCTTGCGCGCGAGCCGGGCTTTGAGCGCCGGCAGCGAATGCCAGCGCTCGTTCAGTTCGTTGACCTTCTCGACACCATAGAAAGTGTCATAGGTTGCGTGCCACGTGTCGATAAGCAGAGCACGAACCTTCTCCAGGTCGCGCTCGCTTGCCGTGCGCACGAAGAACATCGCTTATTCCTCGATGCCGAGCTTGGCCTTGACCAGCGCCTGTACGGCCTGCGGGTTGGCCTTGCCGCCAGTCGCCTTCATCACCTGGCCGACGAACCAGCCGGCAAGCGAGGGCTTAGCCTGCACCTTGGCGACCTGATCCGGGTTGGCGGCGATGATCTCGTCGACGGCCTTCTCGATGGCGCCGGTGTCGGTCACCTGCTTCATGCCGCGGGCTTCGACGATCTCGGCCGGGTCGCCGCCCTCGTTCCAGACGATTTCAAAGAGATCCTTGGCGATCTTGCCGGAGATGGTCTCGGCCTTGATGAGGTCGATGATGCCGCCGAGCTGTGCCGGGGAAACCGGAGTCTCTTCAATGGCTTTGCCGGCTTTGTTCAAGGCGCCGAGCAGGTCGTTGATGACCCAGTTGGCGGCAATCTTGCCGTCGCGCCCTTCGGCAACCGCCTCGAAATAGTCGGCGATCGACTTTTCGGAAACGAGCACCGAAGCGTCATAGACCGAGAGGCCGAGGTCGCGCACGAAGCGCTCCTTCTTGTCGTCGGGCAGTTCCGGCAGGTCGGCCTTCAGCGCCGCGACGAATGCATCGTCGAATTCGAGCGGCAGCAGGTCCGGATCCGGGAAATAGCGGTAGTCGTGCGCGTCTTCCTTGGAGCGCATCGAGCGGGTCTCGCCCTTGTTCGGGTCGAACAGGCGGGTTTCCTGGTCGATGCTGCCACCGTCCTCGAGAATTCCGATCTGGCGGCGTGCCTCGTATTCGATTGCCTGGCCGATGAAGCGGATCGAGTTGACGTTCTTGATCTCGCAGCGCGTGCCGAAGCCCTCGCCCGGACGACGGACGGACACGTTGACGTCGGCGCGCATCGAGCCTTCGTCCATGTTGCCGTCACAGGTGCCAAGGTAGCGCACGATCGAGCGCAGCTTCGTCATGTAGGCCTTGGCCTCATCCGAGGAGCGCATGTCCGGCTTGGAGACGATCTCCATCAGCGCGACGCCCGAGCGGTTAAGGTCGACATAGGACATCGACGGATGCTGGTCGTGCATCGACTTGCCGGCATCCTGTTCGAGATGCAGACGCTCGATGCCAATCTCGACATCCTCGAACTGGCCCTGGCGGTCCGGGCCGACCGAAATGATGATCTTGCCTTCGCCGACGATCGGATCCTTGAACTGGGAGATCTGATAGCCCTGCGGCAGGTCCGGATAGAAATAGTTCTTGCGGTCGAAGATCGAGCGATTGTTGATCGCAGCCTTGAGACCGAGACCGGTGCGCACCGCCTGCTTCACGCATTCCTCGTTGATCACAGGCAGCATGCCGGGCATGGCGGCATCGACCAGCGAGACGTTCGCATTCGGCGCATTGCCGAACTCCGTCGATGCGCCCGAGAACAGCTTCGAATTGGAAAGCACCTGGGCATGGACTTCCATGCCGATGATGACTTCCCAGTCGCCGGTGGCGCCAGGGATGAAGCGTTTCGGATCGGGGGTGCGGACGTCGACAATGCTCATATCATGCTCTTCTTTGAAGCCTGAATTCTTGGTTTCTCGGTAGAACAATTGGTCCGCCGGTGCAAGTTGTTCGGCTGGATCAGACGCGCCATCTGCAATCTCATGCAAACAGCGGGCGTCTCTTAACCACCGTTTAGCGCCTATCGGCAAGACTTCGGCCATGTCCATCGCCTTTGCCCCGCTCGCGTTCGCAATTCTCGTCAACTTGGCTGCCTTCGGGCTGTTCTGGTACGACAAGCGAGCGGCGCGGTCCGGTAAACGGCGGATCAGCGAGCGGACGCTGCTGATGGTCGCCCTGTTCGGTGGCAGCCCGGGAGCGATGACGGCGCGCCATCTCTTCCGGCACAAGACACGCAAGGAACCCTTTCGCACGCGCCTTGCGCTGATCATCGTTTTCCAAGTGGCGCTGGCGGCCATCGGCACCCTGGCGTTGCAATGATGTCTTGACGCGCGAGCGGCGGTCTTTTAGGAAGCAACCGTTATTTTGGAGTTTTGATGTTCCTGTCTTCGCCTGAGTCCCGGTAAAGCCCGTCCGCGTAATCCCTTGATTGCGCGCACGGGCCGAAAACGTCACCCCGCTTTTCCAGAGATTTGCGGAACGTTTTCCTGCGTTCTTCCGAACGCTATTCCGGAACATTCAGACAATGGACATCTCGCGCGCAGAGCAGCGCATTCTTCATCATTTGGCCCAGGGCGGTCGTATCGAAATCATCCGCGAAGAAAAGGCGATCACCGAAATCCGGTGCTTCACCCGTGACGGCTGGGTCTATCCCGGCTTCGACCTTGAACTCTTCCGCAAATTGAAGCGGAAGAAGGCGATCTCATCGTCAGGCGGACAACCCTACCGCATCACGGAACGCGGGCTGCAGCTCGTGCGCTCCGAACTTAACAACCGCTAGCGGCGAATACGAACGATACCGGGCATGCCAGCATGCCCGGTATCGTCAGATGCGCACTTTACTTCACGGAAAGCGAATTACGTTGCGTGAGCGCTCGATGGGGCCGCGCATTGCACGCGGTCGCGGCCCGCAGCCTTCGCCTGGTAGAGCGCGCGGTCGGCCGCAAGCAGCAAGCCGTCGAGACCGGGGTCTTGGGTCAGGACTTCGGCGGCGCCGATGCTGATGGTGACGGCGATGCTTCCGCCCTGCTCCAGATCGATATGAAGCGCCCGCACGGCCTCGAGCAGCCGCTCGGCAACCTTGAGCGCATCGGTCGGGGATTGCCGAACCAGCACCACGGCGAACTCTTCGCCCCCAAGCCGTCCGACGAGATCGTCACCGCGCAGCGCCGCGCGAACGACGCCGGCGACGGAAATCAGCACCTGATCGCCGACGGCATGACCATAGGTGTCGTTGATCGCCTTGAAGCGGTCGATGTCGAGCATCATCACCACCGTTCCGCCTTTTCGGGCGACCGGTGCTGCGATCAGCGCGGCGGCACGCGACATGAAGGTCGCACGCGCCAAGCATTGGGTCAGGAAATCATAGTCGACCGCATGGGACAGGCGGCCGATCAGCGCCCGCCGTGCCGCATCGACGCTGGCGACCGCCAGCGGGCAAAGCGCAAGCAGGGTCGTTCCCAGCCGGGTGGAGGTGAGCGTCTCCTCGGCAACGCCGCTGACGCCGAGATGCAGGGCGCCGGAGGCAACGGCAATCTGCGTCAACACGCAAACGATCGCCGTCAGGATCGTCACCGGAAACAGACCGTAGCTGAGCGCGCACCACAAAAGCGCCGGCACCGGAAAGGCGAAAGCGCCCGGCCCGCCGACGAAGAGCGCCGCAGCGCACGAGAAAACCAGGGAGACGAACGGCCAGACGGTTGCCGAAGCCGAGGCGGTCGACACCGTCGTTCTCGTGCCACGGGATCGCAAGCCGCCTTCCGGAAGCGGCGCTGCCAGGAAGACCGGGAGCAGAACCACATAATTGACCAGCTCGGTGGTGAGCCAGGCGACGAATGCTTCCGTGACGGGTTTGCCGAACGACAGGTGAACAGCAACCGCTCCGACAAGCGAGGCGCCCATCGCCGCGAGCGAGGATGCCGCGAACATGTAAAGCACCGAGCGCGCCCGGCGCAGATGCCGGTGCTCTGGCGAAAAGCGGCGATAGAGCAGGAAACCGATGACGACGCCGACCATGTTCGCCGTATTCAGCGCCGCGGCTTCATAGAGATCCGCACCGGTCACCAGGTCCGCAAGTACGTAGGCCAGTGCCGCCGTCGACCATCCAGCCGGGCTGGCAAGCGACGGTCTTCTGATCAGCAGGCCGAGCAGGATCGCATTTGCCGGCCAGATCGAGGCCAACATGCCGACCGGGCGACTCAAGATGCCAAGCACGCAGGCGGTGAAGACGATCACGCCCAGCCCGACAAGCCAAATCGAATGGTGGAAAGGTCTCAGAACCAACGGTCGCGGAACCGTTTTATCCAGCATCTGCAACAAGCGCCCCCCTTGCGGTGCCCCACCACCACGTCATACCCCATAATATTTCATGGGCCTAATGAATGCGGTGTGAATAGGCCAGCCCGCTTTGCGCGTGGCTGCCATGCATGGGGCGGCGGAGTGTCAGGGACCCGGGGTCGGCTCCAGGGATTTGCTCAGGCCGATGAAGGCAACGTCGCTGTCGAGTTGTGGCGCATAGGCGGTCGACAGCCAGCTCACGCCATAGCCGTGATTGCGGAAGAAGCGCACGGCGCGGTCGTTGCGCGCGTGTGTCTTGGTGGTGACGGCGTCGAATCCATCCGCAGCAATGCGATGTTCGATCTCGCCGAGCAACAGCGCACCGAAGCCCCTGCCCTGGAGCTGCGGCTCGATCCACAGATCGGAGATCGCATTGTCGAAGTTCTCTCGCGCGCACCATCCGCCGATGACGCCTTCGCCTTCGACGAGCAAAACGGAAAGCCAGTGATCGGACAGAAAACGGAGAAATGCGGCCTCGGCCACGCGCCGCATCTTTTCGCCATCGGCAAGGCCCGCGATTGCCGATTGCCAGGCCCTAAGGCCGATGTCGGCCAGCCGTTCAACGTCGCCGGCGCGGGCATGGCGGATGACGGGCACGACGCGGGTCTCCTTCCGCGACAAGAGTGGCGATCAATGCAGCAGAAGTAGGCGGCAGAAGTGGAAAGGGCGGCACCGTCGGTGCCGCCCTTCAAGAGATTACCACCACTTGGTGGGGGTGAAGCGGCCGGCCGCCTGTTCAATCACATGCGCCGTCTTGAACAGCGTCTCTTCCTCGAACGGCTTGCCAATCAGCTGCAGGCCAAGCGGCAGGCCCTTGTGGTCGAGACCACCGGGAACGGCGATGCCCGGGAGGCCGGCCATGTTGACCGTCACCGTGAAGATGTCGTTGAGGTACATCTTCACCGGATCTGATGCGAGATCCTCGTCGGCAATGCCGAAGGCGGACGACGGCGTTGCCGGCGTCAGGATGGCGTCGACGCCAGCATGGAACGCCAGTTCGAAGTCGCGCTTGATCAGCGTGCGCACCTTCTGCGCTTGCAGGTAGTAGGCATCGTAGTAGCCGGCCGAAAGCACGTAGGTGCCGATCATGATACGGCGCTTGACTTCGTGGCCGAAGCCGGCAGCACGCGTCTTTTCGTACATGTCGACGATGTCCTTGCCGTCGACGCGCAGGCCGTAGCGAACGCCGTCGTAGCGGGCAAGGTTCGAAGAGGCTTCGGCCGGAGCGACGATGTAGTAGGCCGGCAGCGCGTATTTCGTATGCGGCAGGGTGATGTCGACGATCTCGGCACCGGCTTCCTTCAGCCAGGCGATGCCCTGCTGCCACAGCGCTTCGATCTCTTCCGGCATGCCGTCGACGCGGTATTCGCGCGGAATGCCGATCTTCATGCCCTTGATCGACTGGCCGATCGCGGCTTCGTAATCCGGCACCGGCAGATCGACCGAGGTCGTGTCCTTCGTGTCGACGCTTGCCATCGACTTCAGGAGGATTGCGGCATCGCGCACGTCACGGGCGATCGGGCCTGCCTGGTCGAGCGACGAGGCGAAGGCGACGGTGCCCCAGCGCGAGCAGCGGCCATAGGTCGGCTTGATGCCGACGGTGCCGGTGAAGGCGGCAGGTTGGCGGATCGAGCCGCCCGTATCGGTAGCGGTCGCACCAGCGCAGAGATGCGCGGCGACGGCCGCTGCAGAGCCGCCCGAGGAGCCGCCCGGTACGAGATCGAGGTTCGAGCCCTTGGCACGCCACGGGTTCTTGACCGCGCCGTAGTAGGAGGTCTCGTTCGACGAGCCCATGGCGAACTCGTCCATGTTCAGCTTGCCGAGCATGACGGCGCCGTCGTTCCACAGGTTCTGGGTGACGGTCGATTCGTAGCGCGGCGCAAATCCGTCGAGGATGTGGCTGCAGGCCTGGGTGTGCACGCCTTCGGTGGCGAAGAGGTCCTTGATGCCGAGCGGGATGCCTTCGAGCGCACCGGCCTTGCCGGCGGCGATACGCGCATCCGAGGCCTTGGCCATCTCGCGCGCCTTTTCGGGCGTGACGGCGATGTAGGCGTTGATCGCCTCATTGGCGGCATCGATCGCGCCGAGATAGGCGTCGGTCAGTTCGACGGCGGTGATGTCCTTGGCGGCGAGCTTGGCGCGGGCTTCGGCAATCGTCAGGCTGGTAAGGTCGGTCATGGTAAAATCTGGCTTTCGCAATCAGAAACGTCGGGGCGGCTGGCGGGAGATTACTCGACCACCTTCGGAACGAGGAAGAAATTGCGATCGGAATTCGGCGCATTGGCAACGATGTCGTCGGCCTTGTTGCCGTCCGTCACGGTGTCCGTCCGCTTCTTCATATCCATCGGCGTGACCGAGGTCATCGGTTCGACGCCTTCGACATTCACTTCGGAGAGCTGCTCGACGAAACCGAGGATGCCATTGAGCTCGCCCATCATCCGTTCGGCTTCTTCTTCGCTGACGGCGATACGGGCAAGGCGCGCGACGCGCTTCACGGTGGCAAGGTCTACGGACATGATCGTCTCCGGTAACTGGAACTTCCCCCGCTATAATGGCGCAGGGCGAGCCACGCAACGGGGGAATTGCCGGAGGACCGGACCTCTCGTCAAAAGGCCCGGCGCAACATCAGACGGCGACGACGCCGCCGACCTGTGGCGTCGCCACCTTCGTCGATGCACTTTCCATGCCGGCAACGAAGGTTTCCGGCGTCTGGTCGATGATCGGGAACGAGCCGTAATGGCAGGGGATCGCCGTCGAGAACGAGAAGAAGCGTTGGCAGGCGAGTGCCGCAACCGCCCCGCCCATGGTGAAACGATCACCGATCGGTACGATGCCGATCTCCGGCTGATGCAGCTCGTTGATCAGCGCCATGTCGGAAAAGATGTCCGTGTCGCCCATGTGATAGAGCGTCGGCTCGTCCTCGAAATGCAGCACCAGGCCGTTGGCATTGCCGAGCGAGTGCGAGACGCCGTCCTCGGTCAGCTGCGCCGACGAATGCAGCGCGTTGACAAAAGTCGTCGAGAAACTGCCGAGTTGGATCGTACCGCCGGTGTTGCCCATTTCCAGCGCCTTGACGCCATGCCGGCCGAGCCAGGCGGCAAGATCGGCATTGGCAACAACCGTTGCGCCCGTCTCCTTGGCGATCGCAATGGTGTCGCCGACATGGTCGCCGTGACCATGGGTCAGGAGAATGTGGGTGAGCCCGGCGGTCGCGTCCCGGCGCTCCTCGTCGCGGAAGGCAGGATTGCCGGTAAAGAAGGGGTCGATCAGGATTTTGGACTTTGCCGTTTCGATGTGAAAGGCGGCATGGCCGAGCCATTTGATCTTCATGACGATCTCCCTGATGATTTGTCTGTCGCAACAGCATATGGATCAGACAACTCTCCGCGCAAAGATCGAATCGACAATCCCATGGCAATTCTCACCATCGAAGAACTCGCAGCCCAGCTACAGCCGAACCAGGCGATAGCGGGCCTCGACCTCGGCACGAAAACGATCGGCCTCTCGGTCTCCGATCTCGGTCGCCGCTTTGCGACCCCGCGCGAGGTAATCCGCCGGGTCAAGTTCGGCGTGGACGCAGAAGCGCTGCTTTCGGCAGGGAACAAAGAAAAGATCGCGGCCTTCGTCATCGGCCTGCCGGTCAACATGGACGGCACCGAAGGACCGCGCTGTCAGGCGACCCGCGCCTTCGTGCGCAACATGGAACAGAAGACGCCCCTGCCCTTCATCTTCTGGGATGAAAGGCTGTCGACGGTCGCTGCCGAGCGGGTACTGATCGAGATGGATGTGTCGCGACGCAAGCGGGCCGAACGCATCGATTCGGCTGCCGCATCCTTCATTCTTCAGGGCGCGCTCGACAGGCTGGCGTCGCTGGCAAGAGACGGCCTCTCGGACTGAGGGGCCGCGGCGCCGAAGCGGCGGCGATACCAGGCCGCGATCTGGCGGCGCTTGCGAAAGCCGATAATGGCAAAAACGATGAGGCTGTCGACGACGATCGCGCGTGCGACGAGCGGCGGGATCGATTCCGGCGGAATGCCGAGGACGTTGCCGTAGATCTGGAATACCAGATCATGGGTTTGGCGCGTCAGCATGAAAAAGCCGAAGCTCATGTCGTAGTACGAGAGACTGTACCAGCCCGTCAGCAAAAGGACCGGTCCGCCCCAAAGGATCAGAAACCACTTCATGCGGCTCCCCTTTCCGAGATCTGCCGAAAGACGACGGGGTAAATCGCGCGGTCTGCCAACACGACGGCCACAAGAACCATCGCGGGAACTGCAATATCTAGCGCCAGTCCGGCAAAAAACATCATCATGATGATCATAAGACCAGTTCTCACCGAACCGCTCCACTCCGGAATCCATTAAAATGCCGGATCAATCTCCGCCCTTGCGGGGGCCTGCGCAACGTAAACCATTTGTTAAGGTTAATTTTCACAGGGGCGCATCCGCAATCGGGCCTGGATAAGCCCTTCCCCGCATTTCCCGTGCGGCAAGACATTCCGGTTTGCGGAAATTTGCGGTAGCGATAGGCCTCTCGCACGCAGGCCCTCCCCATGACTATCGTCTTCGAAAGCATCCTCCCCGTCTTCCTGCTGGTCCTGCTCGGCGCCTGGCTCAAGCGCTCGACGCTTGTCGACCAGAACCTTTGGCTGGGGCTCGAACAGTTCGGCTACTTCATCCTGTTCCCTGCCCTCCTGTTCTCGACCCTGGCTGAGGCCAACTTCACCGGATTGCAGGCGGACGCAACGGCCATCGCCACGATCGGCAGCGTCAGCCTGATGTCGCTTTTCGTGCTCCTGCTTTGGCCCATGCTTAGAAACCGCAAGGTTTCCGCAGCGTCCTTCACCTCGACGTTCCAGACGGCGACACGGTGGAACGGCTTCATGGCGCTTGCAATCGCCCACAAACTCTACGGGCAACTCGGCCTGACACTGACCGCGCTCTTGATGACGCTCCTGATCATCCCGACCAATCTCTACAATATTGCCGTGCTCGTGTGGTTCACGGGCGGCAGCCGTGACTTTCGCCGCTTCTTCACGCGGATCGCCACCAACCCCATCATCGTGTCTTCGGTGCTCGGAATTTTCGTCAACCTGATCGGACTGAAGATCTACAGCCCGCTGATGGCCACCATCGAGATGCTGGCGAGCGCATCGCTCAGTCTCGGGCTGGTGATGGTCGGCGCCGGGTTACGCGCGTCGGACGCGCTCAAACCAAGCGCCGTCGCGCTGCTTGCCGTCTTCCTCAAGCTGATCGTCATGCCGGTCTTCATGGTGAGCGCCAGCTACCTGCTCGGCATTCGTGGCGATGCGCTTCTCGTTATCGCCCTTGGCGCGGCGGTACCGACGGCGATGAACGGCTATTTGCTCGCCAAACAGATGGGTGGCGACGCCGAGCTCTACGCGGCCGTGGCCACCGTCCAGACCGTGGTTTCGTTCTTCACGATCCCGCTCGTCCTCCTTGTCACCGCCTACGTCGCAAGCAACTGACGACGTCGCGGGGTGCCTGACGGCTTACGCCGCAGGGGGATAGAGAAGGTCGAGGATGTAGGCGGAATCAAAGCGCGAATCGAGCATGCCGTAGGTCGAGCGCCAGCCGGCGGCCAGGCGTGATTCCAGGAACGCATCGGCAATGCGACCGGCACCGAGACGGTAGAGTTCGGCGGCAGCGGCAGCGAGCGCCAGTTGTTCGACCAGCATGCGGGCTGCACCTTCATCGCGTTCGCACAGCGACATGGCCGCGCGCAGCACGTCGATGGTCTTGCGGCCGGACGGGCCGAGATCGCGCGCCAGCACGACGAAGAGCTGCTCGAACAGGTCCTTGCCCTTGGCGAGAACCCGCAACACATCCAGCGCCATGACGTTGCCGGAGCCTTCCCAGATGGCGTTCACTGGCGCTTCGCGGTAGTGGCGCGCCAGTGCGCGCTCTTCCACGTAGCCGTTGCCGCCCAGGCACTCCATCGCCTCGTAGATCAGTGCCGGCGCGATCTTGCAGGCCCAGTATTTCGCAACCGGCGTCATGATCCGCGCATAGGCAGCGTCTTCCGCACTGCTTCGGGCCCTGTCGAAGGCTTCGGCCAGGCGGAACGAAAGTGCGCTCGCCGCGGCAACGTCGAGCGCCATGTCGGCAAGCACCCGCGTCATCATCGGCTGGCTGACGAGCGGCTTGCCGAAAACCTTGCGGCCGCGCGTATGATGGACGGCTTCGGCAAGCGAAGCGCGCATCATGCCGGCGGAGGCGAGCGCGCAGTCGAGCCGCGTCAGCGTTACCATGTCGAGGATCGTGCGGAGGCCGGCATCCGGCGCGCCGAGGATGAAGCCGAACGTATCGGAGAACTCGACCTCGGAAGACGCATTGGAACGGTTGCCGAGCTTGTCCTTCAGCCGCTGGAACCGCAGGCCGTTGGCGCTGCCGTCTTCCAGGAGCCGCGGCACCAGGAAGCAGGCAAGGCCTTCGCGGGTCTGCGCCAGCATGACGAAAGCGTCGCTCATCGGCGCCGACATGAACCACTTGTGGCCATTCAGCCGATAGATCCCCTCGCCCACCCGTTCGGCGGTCGAGGTGTTGGCACGTACGTCGGTACCGCCCTGCTTCTCGGTCATGCCCATGCCGACGGTGACGGCAGACTTCTGCATCCACGGACGGTTGGTGGAATCGTATTTGCGCGACAGGATCTTCGGTGCCCACTCCTTCTGCACCGCCGGCGAGGCGGTGATCGCGGCCAGCGACGCGCTGGTCATGGTCAGCGGGCAAAGATGGCCGCATTCGAGCTGCGCCGTCAGATAGAAGCGGATTGCACGGACTTTATGCGACTGGTTGCGCTCGTCGGCCAAATTTTCCCAGGCGGACGCGTGCAGGCCCGAGGACATCGAGCGGCGCATCAGTGCATGCCAGGCCGGGTGGAACTCGACGACATCGAGACGCTCGCCGCGCGGCCCGTGGGTCTTCAGCTTCGGCGGACCTTCGTTCGCCATGCGCGCCAGTTCCTGCGCCTCCGGCGAGGTGACGTAGCGGCCGAGCACATCGAACTCATCGCGCAGCGTCTTGCTCATGCCCGAGGTGATGTCGACCACGAGCGGATCGGAACGATAGGCGTTGACGCCGGACCAGGGCTTGGGCTGGTTCAGCTCGGCGAGTTTCTGTTCAGTCCGGTTCATCTGATTCATGGGCCGGTTCTAGCGCAAGTTTCTCGACCACGGAACGGGGCGCGGAAAAGATAGGATCGCCGTTGCAAGTTTTCTGCGGACGGGCACGCCCAAGCCTTGCCGTGCCGGGGACCAGGTCTTATAGAGCGACCACATTTCCAGAGCGCAAGGGCGGCCCATGATCACTTTCCCGCATCGCCACCTGCTCGGCATCAAGGGGCTTACGGAGCAGGATATCACCTATCTGCTCGATCGCGCCGATGAAGCCGTCCAAATCTCCCGTCAAAGAGAAAAGAAGACGTCGACGCTTCGGGGTCTGACGCAGATCAACCTCTTCTTCGAGGCCTCGACCCGCACGCAGTCTTCCTTCGAGCTTGCCGGCAAACGCCTTGGCGCCGACGTGATGAACATGTCGGTCGGCAACTCCTCGGTAAAGAAGGGCGAAACGCTGATCGACACGGCGATGACGCTGAACGCCATGCACCCCGATGTGCTGGTCGTGCGCCATTCGTCGGCGGGTGCTGCCGCCCTTCTCGCGCAGAAAGTCTCCTGCTCCGTCGTCAACGCCGGCGACGGCCAGCACGAGCACCCGACGCAGGCGCTGCTCGACGCGCTGACGATCCGCCGTGCCAAGGGCAAGCTCTCGCGCATCATCGTCGCCATCTGCGGCGACGTGCTGCACTCGCGCGTGGCGCGCTCCAACATTCTGCTCCTCAACCAGATGGGCGCGCGCGTCCGCGTCGTCGCACCGGCAACGCTGCTTCCCTCCGGCATCGCCGACATGGGCGTCGAGGTCTACCATTCGATGGCCGAGGGCTTGAAGGATGCGGATGTCGTCATGATGCTGCGCCTGCAGCGCGAGCGCATGGCCGGGTCTTTCGTGCCTTCCGTGCGCGAATATTTCCACTACTACGGGCTCGATGCGGAAAAGCTGAAGGCGGCCAAGGAGGATGCGCTTGTCATGCATCCCGGGCCGATGAACCGCGGCGTCGAGATCGCCTCGGAAATCGCCGACGGACCGCAGAGCGTGATCGAACAGCAGGTCGAGATGGGCGTTGCCGTGCGCATGGCAGTGATGGAAACGCTGCTTCTCTCGCAGAACCAGGGGCCGCGCACATGACCAGACCACTCGTTCTGAAGAACCTTCGCATTGTCGATCCTTCGCGCAATCTCGATGAAGTCGGCACGATCATCGTCGGCGACGACGGGCATATCCTTGCCGCCGGTGCCGATGCCCAGAACCAGGGCGCGCCGGATGGCGCCTTCGTAAAGGACTGCGCCGGGCTCACCGCCGTCCCGGGCCTCGTCGACGCCCGCGTCTTCGTCGGCGAACCGGGCAGCGAGCACCGCGAGACCTTCGAATCCGCGTCACGCGCGGCCGCTGCCGGCGGGGTCACCACCTTCATCGCCATGCCGGAGACCGATCCTGTCATCGACGACATCGCGCTCGTCGAATATGTGAAGAAGACGGCGCGCGACAAGGCGCTCGTCAACGTGCACCCGGCCGCAGCGCTGACCAAGGGCCTCGCAGGCGAGGAGATGACCGAGTTCGGCCTGCTTCGCGAAGCGGGTGCCGTTTGCTTCACCAACGGTCGCCGCTCGATCCACGACACGCTGGTCCTGCGCCGCGCCATGACCTATGCGCGCGAATTCGGCGCCGTCATCGCCCTTGAAACGCGCGACAAATATCTCGGCGCCAACGGCGTCATGCACGAAGGCCTGCTTGCCAGCTGGCTCGGCCTCTCCGGCATCCCGCGCGAAGCGGAGATTATTCCGCTTGAGCGCGACCTGCGCATCGCCGGGCTGACGCGTGCGGCCTATCACGCCGCCCAGATTTCGGTTCCCGAATCGGCAGCCGCAATCCGCACCGCACGCGAGCGTGGCGCCAACGTCACCTGCGGCGTATCGATCAACAATCTGGCGCTGAACGAGAACGACATCGGCGAATACCGGACCTTCTTCAAGCTTTCGCCGCCGTTGCGCAGCGAAGACGACCGGGTCGGCATGGCCGAGGCGCTCGCCGACGGCACGATCGATATCATCGTTTCCTCGCACGACCCGCAGGACGTCGATACCAAGCGGTTGCCCTTTGCCGATGCCGCCGATGGCGCGATCGGCCTGGAAACGCTGGCCGCGGCCGCCCTTCGCCTGCATCATAGCGGCCAGGTACCGCTGATGCGCCTGATCGACGCGATGTCGACGCGTCCGGCGGCAATCTTCGGTCTCGATGCCGGTACGCTGAAACCCGGCGCCAAGGCCGATATCACCGTCCTCGATCTCGACGAGCCCTGGGTGCTTTACGAAGAGGCGATCGTTTCTCGCTCCAAGAACACGCCGTTTGAAAATGCGCGCTTTACCGGGCGGGTCGTGCAAACCTATGTTGCCGGCAAGCTGGTGCATTCGGCCTAAGCCGAAAGCGATCGCGCGGGAGGGGAACCGGTGGAACTATTGTCCTGGCAGCTTGGGCTGCCCTCTACGCTTCTAAGCCTTGCCTTCGGCTATCTGCTCGGCTCGATCCCGTTCGGATTGATCCTGACCCGCATGGCCGGGCTCGGCGACGTGCGCAAGATCGGCTCCGGCAATATCGGCGCGACCAATGTGCTGCGAACCGGCAACAAGAAGCTTGCCGCCGCGACGCTGTTGCTCGATGCCCTGAAAGGCTCGGCCGCAGCCTTCATCGCATCCTACTGGGGCATCGAGGCCGGAATTGCCGCCGGCTTTGCCGCCTTCATCGGCCATCTCTACCCGGTCTGGCTTGGCTTCAAGGGCGGCAAGGGCGTCGCGACCTATATCGGCGTACTGCTCGGCCTTGCCCCTCTGATGGTGCTCGCCTTTGCGGTCATCTGGCTCGGCATGGCAAAAATCAGCCGCTACTCCTCATTGTCCGCCCTGGTTGCAACGGCTATCATCCCGGTTCTACTTTACGCGGTAGGCAACGAGAAGGTCGCCCTCCTCTTTGCCGCCATGACGGTCATCACCTGGGTAAAGCACCGCGCCAACATTCAGCGGCTGCTTGCCGGCACGGAAAGCAAGATCGGAGACAAGGGATAATGTCTGAGGCCAGCGCAGGACGAACCGGATTGGCGCTGACCGAACGACAGAAAATATCCTGGCTCCGGCTGATCCGTAGCGACAATGTCGGCCCCATCGCCTTCCGCGACCTGATCAACCATTTCGGCACCGCCGAAAACGCACTCGATGCGCTGCCGGAGCTGTCGCGGCGCGGCGGCACCAAACACAGCTATCGCGTGGCATCCATCGCCGAAGCCGAACGGGAACTGGAGGCGGCACGACGCCACGGCGCCATCTTCGTCGGCATCGGGGAAGCGGCCTATCCCTCGGCGCTGCGGCAGATCGACGGCGCTCCTCCTCTCATTGCTATAAAAGGCGATCTCAGCGCGGCTGCCCGCCCTTCGCTTGGCATCGTCGGTTCACGCAACGCTTCGGTCAGCGGCGCGAAGTTCGCGGCGATGATCGCGCGCGATGCCGGCCGCGCCGGATATGTCGTGACCTCGGGCCTTGCGCGCGGCATCGACACGGCCGCCCATCGCGCCAGCCTTGACACCGGCACCATCGCAGCCCTTGCCGGCGGGCTCGACAAGCCCTACCCGCCTGAAAACATCGGCCTGCTCGAAGACATAACGAGCGGCCGAGGCCTTGCGATCAGCGAGATGCCGTTTGGCTGGGAACCCCGGGCCCGCGACTTTCCGCGCCGCAACCGGCTGATCGCCGGCATCAGCCTCGGCGTTGCGATCGTCGAGGCGGCCCACCGCTCGGGCTCACTCATCACCGCGCGATACGCCGCCGATTTCGGCCGACTCGTCTTCGCGGTCCCCGGTTCGCCGCTCGATCCGCGCTGTCACGGCACCAACGATCTCCTCAAACAGGGCGCGATCGTCACAACCGGGCCGGACGACGTGATCGAAGCGCTGGCGCCGCTCAGCCAGCTGGAGCTGCCCCTGCCGGGCGCGCGGGAGCCGGATGGCCAAACCGTCGCTCCCGCCAATGCGAGCGACAGCGACCGCATCGCGGTCAGTACCGCACTCGGTCCGACGCCGGTCGAAATCGACGACATCGTCCGCCACACAGGGCTTTCGCCGGCGCAGGTCTATCTGCTGTTGCTGGAGCTTGATCTTGCCGGCCGCCTCCATCGCCATCCCGGCGGTTTGGTGTCCGTGGCAGCAGCGGAATGAGGACTGGCCGGACGGCGCACCAACCTTTTTTGAGGGCGGAAACGACCCAATCCTGCATGAGTTGCATAGTCTGCTCTCATCGTTATTTTGGGTGAGCCCTCTTGACCCCGCACGAATCCCTGTCCATTTCGGGGCGTCAATACAAGGCGAAGCACGGCGCAAACGGCGCTGACGCCCGAACCAGGACCGGTTGTCTCAGAAAATGACGATGAATGTTGTAGTGGTGGAGTCGCCTTCCAAGGCAAAGACGATCAACAAGTACCTCGGGCCCGGCTACAAGGTGCTGGCTTCGTTCGGCCATGTGCGCGACCTGCCGGCGAAGGACGGTTCGGTGCGTCCGGACGAAGACTTCGACATGTCCTGGGAAGTCGACGCCGCCTCGGCGAAACGGATGAAGGACATCGCCGACGCGGTGAAATCCTCCGACGGTCTCATTCTCGCAACCGACCCGGATCGCGAGGGTGAAGCGATTTCCTGGCACGTGCTCGATCTTCTGAAGAAAAAGAAGGTGCTCGGCGACAAGCCGGTCAAGCGCGTCGCCTTCAACGCCATCACCAAGAAGGCGGTTCTCGAGGCAATCGCCCATCCGCGTGACATCGACATTTCGCTGGTCGACGCCTACCTGGCGCGCCGCGCGCTCGACTACCTCGTCGGCTTCAACCTGTCGCCGGTGCTCTGGCGCAAGCTGCCGGGCGCCCGCTCGGCCGGCCGCGTGCAGTCGGTAACGCTGCGCCTCGTCTGCGACCGCGAATCCGAGATCGAGCGCTTTATCTCCGAAGAATACTGGAACATCTCGGCGCTCTTGAAGACGCCGCGCGGCGACGAGTTCGAAGCACGTCTCGTTTCGGCCGACGGCAAGCGACTGGCGCCAAGGGCCGTTGGCAATGGCGAGGAAGCCAACCGGCTGAAGTCGTTGCTCGATGGCGCGGCTTACGTGGTCGACAGCATCGAAGCAAAGCCGGTCAAGCGCAATCCGTCGCCGCCGTTCACCACCTCGACGCTGCAACAGGCCGCCTCCTCCAAGCTCGGCTTCTCGGCCTCGCGCACCATGCAGGTCGCGCAGAAGCTCTATGAAGGCGTCGATATCGGCGGCGAGACGGTCGGTCTGATCACCTATATGCGTACCGACGGTGTACAGATGGCGCCGGAAGCGATCGAAGCATCGCGCAAGGCGATCGCCAGCCAGTTCGGCGAACGCTACTTACCGGAAAAGCCGCGCTTCTATTCCACCAAGGCGAAGAACGCCCAGGAAGCGCACGAAGCCATCCGCCCGACCGACTTCAACCGCACGCCGGATGAGGTCCGCCGTTTCCTCGATGGCGACATGCTCAGGCTCTACGACCTCGTCTGGAAGCGCGGCATCGCCAGCCAGATGGCATCCGCCGAGATCGAGCGCACGACGGCTGAAATCACCGCCGACAACGGCGGCCAGAGGGCCGGCCTGCGCGCCACGGGCTCCGTCATCCGCTTCGACGGCTTCATCGCCGCCTATACGGACGCCAAGGAAGACGGCGAGCAGACGGACGACAGCGAAGACGACGGCCGCCTGCCGGAGATCAATGCGCGCGAAAACCTCGCCAAGCAGAAGATCAACGCCTCCCAGCACTTCACCGAGCCGCCGCCTCGCTATTCCGAAGCAAGCCTGATCAAGAAGATGGAAGAGCTCGGCATCGGCCGGCCGTCCACCTATGCCGCGACGGTCACCACCCTGCTCGACCGCGACTACATCACCAACGACAAGCGCAAGCTCATCCCTCAGGCCAAGGGACGGCTGGTGACGGCGTTCCTCGAAAGCTTCTTCACCCGTTACGTCGGCTACGACTTCACGGCATCGCTCGAAGAAAAGCTCGATCAGGTCTCGGCCGGCGAAGTCAACTGGAAGGACGTACTGCGCGACTTCTGGAAGGACTTCTTCGCCCAGATCGAGGAAACCAAGGAACTGCGCGTCACCAACGTGCTCGATGCGTTGAACGAAGAGCTCGCGCCTCTGGTTTTCCCGAAGCGCGAAGACGGTGGCGACCCGCGTATCTGCCAGGTCTGCGGCACCGGCAAGCTGTCGCTGAAGCTCGGTAAGTACGGCGCCTTCGTCGGCTGCTCGAACTATCCGGAGTGCAACTTCACCCGCCAGCTTTCCTCCGAGAGCAACGGCGAGGAGGCCGCGGTTTCGAACGAACCGCAGGCGCTCGGCAAGGATCCGCATACCGGCGAGGAAATCACGCTCCGGAGCGGCCGCTTCGGCCCCTACGTCCAGCGTGGCGACGGCAAGGAAGCCAAGCGCTCGAGCCTGCCGAAGGGTTGGACGCCATCGACGATCGACCACGAGAAGGCGGTCGCTCTGCTGTCGCTGCCGCGCGATATCGGCGCGCACCCGGAAAGCGGCAAGATGATCTCGACTGGGCTTGGCCGCTACGGACCGTTCGTGCTGCACGACGGCACCTATGCCAACCTCGAATCGATCGAGGACGTCTTCTCGATCGGCCTCAATCGCGCCGTCTCGGTTCTCGCCGACAAGCAGTCGAAGGCCGGTGCCGGCCGTGGCCGTACCGCCGCCGCATCGCTCAAGGAACTTGGTGACCATCCCGACGGTGGTCCGATCACCGTCCGCGACGGCCGCTATGGCCCCTATGTCAACTGGGGCAAGGTCAACGCCACTCTGCCGAAGGGCAAGGATCCGCAGTCGGTGACGGTCGAGGAGGCACTTGCGCTGATCTCGGAGCGTGCCGCCAAGGGCGGAACGACCAAGGGCAAGGCAACCAAGGCCAAGACGACCAAGGCAGCGGCGAAGTCCGAGGACGGCGCCAAGGCGACCAAGGCTAAGGCCAAGGCGCCCGCCAAGAGCAAAACAAAGACGGCCGCCAAGGCCAAGAAGGACTGATCTTGACCAGAATACCGCGCGACCCGACCGAACAGTCCGGCAAGAGAAGCCAGGGCAAGAAGCCAGCTCGCGCGGCAAAGGGCGGATCGGCCCAGCCAAGCGAACCGATTATCCACGGCGCGGTCCCGCCGCGTGACGTGCTGATGCGCTTCATCGCCGAAAACCCGGACCGCGCCTCCAAGCGCGAGATTGCCAAGGCCTTCGGACTGAAGGGCGAGACCCGCGTCGAACTGAAAGCCCTGCTGAAGTCGCTGGAAGTCGACGGTCTGGTCGAAAAGAAGCGCAAGTCGCTGGTGCGTCCGGGCGCCCTGCCCCCGGTGACCGTGCTCGACATCACCATCCGCGATGTCGACGGCGAGCTGATCGGCCGCCCGGCCGAATGGCTCGACGACGACGGTGTCGCGCCGGCGGTGCTGATCAAGCAGTCGGCCGTCGCCAAGGGTAAGGGCAAGGCTCCGGTTGGCGGTCTCGGCGACCGGGTGCTCGCCAAGATCTTTCCGGCCAAGGAACGGGGCGGCCCTGCCTATACGGCGCGCATCATCAAGGTTCTGGACAAGCGCAAGGATGCCGTGCTCGGTGTCTTCCGCTCGACGCCCGGCGGCGGCGGACGGCTGATGCCGATCGAAAAGCGCGGCGAGGAAATCCTTGTTGATCCGGAGTTCACCGGCAATGCTCAGGACGGTGACCTGGTCGAGGTGCAGCTGTCGCGGCTCGGCCGCTACGGCCTGCCGCGCGCGCAGATACAGACCGTCATCGGTTCGGTCGCTTCGGAAAAGGCGATCTCGATGATCGCCATCCACGCCCATGGCATCCCCCACGTCTTCCCGGAGCGGGTGATCGAGGAGGCGAACGCCGCCGGTCCGGCCACCATGGCGCACCGCGAGGACTGGCGCTCGCTGCCGCTGATCACCATTGACCCGGCCGATGCCAAGGACCATGACGACGCGGTCTATGCGGAGCCGGATCCGTCCGAAGACAATCCCGGCGGCGTCATCGTCACCGTCGCGATCGCCGATGTCTCCTATTATGTCCGCCCGAAATCCGCTCTGGACCTCGAAGCGCTGAAGCGTGGCAACTCGGTCTATTTCCCGGATCGCGTCGTGCCCATGCTGCCGGAGCGCATCTCCAACGATCTCTGCTCGCTGAAGGAAGGCGTCGACCGCCCGGCGCTTGCCGTGCGCATGCGCTTCTCCAAGGAAGGCCGCAAGGCCGGCCATACCTTCCATCGCATCATGATGAAGAGTGCGGCAAAACTCTCCTACCAGCAGGCGCAGGCGGCGATCGACGGCAACCCTGACGACAAGACGGGACCGATCCTCGAGAGCATCCTGAAGCCTCTCTGGGAAGGCTATCGCATCCTCACGCGCGGGCGCGAACGGCGTCAGCCGCTTGAGCTCAACATGCCCGAGCGCAAGATCATCCTGAAGCCGGACGGCACGGTCGATCGTGTTCACGTTCCCGAACGCCTCGACGCGCACAAACTGATCGAGGAGATGATGATCCAGGCGAACGTCGCTGCCGCCGAGACGCTCGAGCAGAAGCGACAGGCGCTCATCTACCGCATCCACGATCAGCCATCGCTTGCCAAGCAGGAAAGCCTGCGCGAATTCCTCGCGACGCTCGACATCTCGCTCGTCAAGGGCGGCAACATGCGCTCGAACCACTTCAACGGCATTCTCGCCAAGGCCGAAGGCAAGCCCTTCGAGACCATGGTCAACGAGATGGTGCTGCGCTCGCAGAGCCAGGCGATCTACAGCCCGGAGAATATCGGGCACTTCGGCCTCAACCTTTTGAAGTACGCGCACTTCACCTCGCCGATCCGCCGTTATGCCGACCTCATCGTGCACCGGGCACTGGTTGCCTCGCTCGGTCTGGGCGAAGGCGGGCTGACGCCGCAGGAAGAGGCGGTGCTCGACGATATCGCCGCCGAGATCTCGACCTTCGAGCGCCGTGCCATGGCGGCCGAGCGCGACACGGTCGATCGGCTGATCGCACACCATCTCAACGGTCGCGTCGGCGAAGAATTCGATGGCCGCGTCTCCGGTGTCACCAAGGCGGGACTCTTTGTCACCCTGCCCGCCTATGGCGCCGACGGCTTCGTTCCGATATCAACACTCGGACGCGACTACTTCATCTATGATGAGGCACATCAGGCGCTTTCCGGCGAGAAGACCGGGCTCGGCTATCGCCTCGGCGATCCCGTACGCGTCAAGCTCGTCGAGGCCGTGCCGCTTGCCGGTGCGCTTCGCTTCGAGATGCAGAGCGAAGGACGCAAGATGCCGACGGCAACGCGCTCCTTCCACAAGTCCGGTCGCAGGGATCGCACCGGCGCCCGGAAGAAGCCGGGTACACGGCCGCCGCGCGGCCGGCGATAGGGTCCCGATAGGACAGAGGAATGCACATGAAAGCAGCATCAGGCGAAACACTTCATCTGGGCGGGTCCAAAAGCGACGAGCGCTCCGTTAGTCTTTCGATGAAGCGCGGCTTTCTTGGTCGCTGTCCGGCGTGTGGCAGTGGCAAGCTGTTTCGCAGCTACCTCAAGTCGGTTGAGACGTGCGCGGCCTGCGGCGAGCGCATGGACCACCACCGCGCCGACGACTTCCCGCCCTATATCGTCGTGACCATCGTCGGCCACCTCGTGCTTGCCGGCTACATGGCGACCGATCTTATCCTGCCGCTCAACAGCTGGCAGCATCTCGCCATCTGGGCGCCGATCACCGTCATCAGTTCGCTGGCGCTGCTGCAGCCTGTAAAGGGCGCCGTCATCGGCCTGCAATGGGCGCTGAAGATGCATGGCTTCGGCGGACACGAGGATGCCCCTGAGGACGTACTGCCGCCGAGGGACGAACGGGCATGACGCCGGCGCGGGAGACGGGCAGCGAGCCCAAGCCTCCGCGTCCCGCGACCCTGCGGCCCCGGGATGCCGCTTCGATCATGCTGCTCGATCGCGTTGGCGGCCGCGTGCACGTGCTGATGGGGCGGCGCCATAGTGCCCACGCCTTCATGCCGGATCTCTACGTGTTCCCCGGCGGACGTCGCGATACCGGCGATCACCGAATTGGCTTCGGTTCCGATCTCCATCCCTCCGTCCTGCGAACGCTGAAGGTTGCCGGCGCGCGCGGACTGTCGGATGCCCGGGCGCGCGCGCTCGCGCTTGCCGCCCTGCGTGAACTCTACGAGGAAGCCGGCATCGCCATAGGCGCGCCGCTTCCGTCCGCCGAAGCTCCCGTTCCCTTTCTTCCCGATCTTGCAAAGTTGCGCTATATGGCTCGGGCCATCACCCCTCCAGGCAACACGAGGCGGTTCGATACGCGCTTCTTCGCCGTGTTCGCCGACGAGGCCGAAATCGATCCCACGCGGTTCCTGGACAGTCGGGAGCTTCAGGATTTGCAGTGGATCGATGTGAACGCTACGCCGTCGCTACGGATACCTGACATCACCGCGGTCATCCTCGCGGACCTCAGGAACGGACTGGACGCCGATCCTTCGCTGCCCTGCGAACGACCGGTTCCGCTCTACACCTCGCGCCATGGGCGCTTCGTGCGCACGTTGCTCTAAGGATCCGCGTCAGATGTCACAGCCATCGCCCGGTACGGCTGCACCGGTTGAGGAAATTCACTGGCGGTCGCTGATCGCGGCCGTCGCCGCCATCAGCGCGGTCGGCATCGCCATCGGCCTCGGGCTGCCGCTGCTTTCCATCATCATGGAGAAGCGCGGGATTTCCTCGACCCTCATCGGCCTGAACTCCGCCATGGCGGGCCTGGCATCGATGGTGGCTGCCCCGTTCACGACGAAGTTCGCTCACCGACATGGCGTAGCGCCGACGATGCTCTGGGCCGTACTGATCGCGGCCACCAGCGCGCTCGGCTTTTATTACATCACCAATTTCTGGCTCTGGTTCCCGCTCCGGATCGTCTTCCACGGAGCGATCACCGTCCTCTTCATTCTCTCCGAATTCTGGATCAACGCGACGGCGCCGCCGCGCAAGCGCGGCTTCGTGCTCGGAATCTACGGCACATTCCTGTCGCTCGGGTTCCTGACCGGACCGCTTCTCTTCTCGATCCTCGGCAGCGAAGGCCTCCTGCCCTTCCTCGTCGGCGCCGGCGTCATCTTGCTGGCGTCCGTGCCGATCTTTCTTGCGCGCGACGAAAGCCCTGTCATCGACGAGAAGCCGGAGCGGCATTTCCTGCGCTATGTCTTCCTCGTGCCCACGGCAACGGCCGCCGTCTTCATCTTCGGCGCGGTCGAATCAGGTGGCCTTTCACTGTTCCTCATCTTTGGAACACGGTCCGGTTTCAGCGAATCGCAGGCGGCGCTGCTGCTGACCGTCATGGGCGTCGGCAACTTCATCTTCCAGATCCCGGTCGGCATGCTTTCCGACAGGGTCAAAGACCGCCGCACACTGCTCTCGGCGATGACGCTGATCGGCCTCATCGGCGCACTGTTCCTGCCGCTCTTGGTCGAGAGCTGGTTTCTGATGGCAATCGTGCTGTTGTTCTGGGGCGGCTGCGTCTCCGGCCTCTACACGGTCGGCCTTAGCCACCTGGGCTCACGGCTGCAGGGCGCGGATCTCGCGGCCGCCAACGCGGCCTTCGTGTTTTCCTATGCCGTCGGTACCGTCGCTGGGCCGCAGGCGATCGGCGCGGCGATGGACGCTACCGGCAACAACGGTTTTGCCTGGGCGATCGCCGGCTTTTTCGGTCTCTATGTCGCGCTTTCGGTGGTCAGGATCGTTTTGAAACCAAAACGGTCTTGACTTTTCGGCCGCGATTTGTAGTTTCGCGCCAACCTTGCCCGTGGCCCGCAACCGGTTGTCCACGGCTTTCATTGTTACAAAGGCAGGACGACCATGGCAAAAGCCACCACCATCAAGATCAAGCTGCTTTCGACAGCCGACACGGGTTTCTTCTACGTCACGACCAAGAACAGCCGTACGATGACGGAAAAGATGACGAAGACCAAGTACGACCCGGTCGTCAAGAAGCACGTCGAATTCAAGGAAACCAAGATCAAGTAAGATCGCCGGTTTTCGGGAATTGAAGGGCGCCGACCGCAAGGTCTGGCGCCTTTTCCTTTTTGGGCCAGCGCCTTGGGCATCTCAAAAATTTGCCGAGCGCAACGCGTTCACGCCGGCGCCAGCAAACGGCTCGCCCTCCCCGGCTCTTGCCCCAGAATCAAAACGCCGCCCCGAAGGCGGGACGGCGTGTCGGAAAGGGGGTCGGCTGGCCTCTGACTGCGGCACGAGGATTCCGCGGACGCCAAAAGCCAACCGACCGACCCCACGACCCAGGAGATGCGGCGGACCTGAGCATCATGGGGTAACGAATATCGCAGAAGGCCGATGCCCCCTCTTTCATGAGCATCACCTGAAAATAAAAAAAAATCAACGAATTCTTAATGCGCGGAGCGGTGCCGCTCGGCGCATGGTTAATTCTGTATCAGACCTGGACAGGCACACTGCATGATCCCTGCTGCTACCCAAACTCCCCGGTAGCAAGAGGTGACGCGAGAATACAACTTTGAATGCAGGCCGCAAGAGGCGGCCCAAGAAATTCCTTGAAGGGCGCCGGGGCCTGAGACGCGTCAGCCGCGGCTCAGGCGGCGGCTGCCACCACCCGGTTACGGCCTTCGTGCTTGGCCTGATAAAGCGCCGTATCGGCGCGCTTCAGCAGCGCTTCGGCCGTGTCGTTGCCGGGCCGGAGCGTCGCAATCCCCATGGATGCGGTGACCTTCAAGGGACCATCCGCCTGCGGGATCGCAAATGGCAGGCTTTCGATGATCGTGCGCAGACGCTCGGCGACACCGGCTGCCATTTCGGCGGAGGTGTCCGGCATCACCACGATGAACTCTTCGCCGCCGAACCGGCAGGCAAGATCGGCTCCCCGCACCGTCGTGCGGATGCGATTGGCGAATTCCCGCAGCACTTCGTCGCCGACATCATGACCATAGGTATCGTTGACCTGCTTGAAGCGGTCGATGTCGGTCATGCAGATGGACAGCGGCCGGCCGCGCGCGGCGGCTCGATCCATCAGCAACTTCAGGTGCGTGTCGAAATAGCGCCGGTTGTGCAGCCCGGTGAGGCCGTCGGTGACGGCAAGCTCGATCGTCTGCTGCACGCTCGACCGCAGCCTGTCGTTGCAGTGCTTGCGCCGGATCTGGGTCATCGAGCGGGCGATCAGTTCATTGGGGTCGACCGGCCGCATCAGGTAATCCGTCACGCCGAGATCGAGCGCGCGCACCACCAGTTCGTCGCTGCCCTGTTCGGCGATCAGCAGGATCGGGATGAAACGGGTGCGCTCCAGCGAGCGCAACTGCGAGCAGAGCCGCAGCGGATCGTAGTCGTCGAAATTCGCATTGACGATGACGAGGTCGAAATTGTTCTCCGCCGCCTCGAACAGTGCGGCCTGCGGATCGGAGATGACCGAGACCTCGGCGATCGGCTTCAGCGCACGCTGCAGCCGCTCCTGCGACGAGCCGCGGCCATCGACGAGCAGGACGTTGCCTGGCTCGTCTGGCCGGTCCACCCGGCCGATATCCTCAAGCCCGATCGTCTGCGCCGTCTGCGCCCGCAGGCGTAGCTCGTCGCTGACGTTCTTCAGCCGCACCAGGCTCTTCACCCGCGACATCAGTTGCAGATCGTTGACGGGCTTCGTCAGAAAATCATCGGCCCCGGCCTTCAGGCCACGCACGCGGTCGGAAGGCTGGTCGAGCGCGGTGACCATGACCACCGGGATATGCGCCGTCTTCGGGTTGGCCTTCAGCCGCTCGCAGACTTCGAAACCATCGAGGCCCGGCATCATGATATCGAGCAGCACCAGATCGATGGGCGTCTTTTCGCAGAGCGCCAAGGCGGCATAACCGTCACTGGCCGTCAGCACGTCGAAGTACTCGGCAACCAGCCGGGCCTCGAGCAGCTTCACATTGGCCGGAACATCATCGACAACAAGAATACGCGCAGTCATATCAATTTTCCCGCCGCTCAGGCATCGCCCAGGTAGGTTTTGATCGTCTCAATGAACTTCGGTACGGAGATCGGCTTGGAGACATAGGCCTCGCATCCGCCCTGGCGGATACGCTCCTCGTCCCCCTTCATTGCAAATGCGGTAACCGCGATGACCGGGATGACGTGCAGTTCGTCGTCTTCCTTCAACCACTTCGTCACTTCCAGGCCGGAAACCTCCGGCAGCTGAATGTCCATCAGGATAAGATCGGGCCGATGCTTGCGCGCAAGCTCGAGCGCTTCCATGCCGTTGCGAGTCTGGATCGTCGCATAGCCGGAGGCCTCGATCAGGTCGCGGAAGAGCTTCATGTTCAGCTCGTTGTCCTCAACAATCATCACCTGTTTGGGCATGTCGATCCCTTGCTGTCCATCGTCACCTTGCAAGTCTCCTCAGGACAATTAACGTGCGGAGCCGACGACTCGACCCATTTCCTCAACGTCAGAGATAGGCCTATTTGGTTGAAAAATAGGTAACTCCGCACGTAAAAACCATACGGGGACAAACCATTGAAGAGCGCCGACGAAATTGCAGTAGACATTCTCGCCTGGCTTGCCGGCGAGCCGGAACTCCTGTCCCGTTTCCTGGCGCTGACCGGCACAGACCCGACGGCGCTGCGCAACGCCATCGCCGAACCCGGCTTCATGGGCGGGCTCGTCGCCTTTCTGATGGACCATGAGCCGACCCTGATGGCATTCTGTACAGCGACCGGTACGGCGCCCGAAGACGTTGTGCGCGCCCATACGGTGCTTTCCGGCCACGCAGGCTTCGAGGATTGAGGGTGGCAAACGCGCCGACAGTTCACAGCATCACGCTTGGCAACCGCCCGCTGATCGTCAGTGACATCGACGATGTCGTGCTCGAATTCATCAATCCGTTCAAAGCGTTCCTCGGGAGCTGCGGCCATGTGCTGCTGCCCCGGTCGTTCCGCCTGACCGGCAACATCATTACGCATGCGGACGAGCAGCCAGTGGCTGAGCCGGAGGTCAAAATCCTGCTCGACGCCTTCTACGGCTCGCAAGATCGTTGGCAGACGCCCGCCGCCAGGGCCGTCGAGACGCTCGCCGCATTGTCGGAGGAAGCCGATATCGTCTTTCTGACCGCGATGCCGCCGCAGCACGCCACGGTCCGCCGCGCGCTTCTCGATCGGCTCGGCCTTCCCTATCCGCTGCTTGCGTCCGAAGAGCCCAAGGGCCCGATCGTCCAAAAACTTCACGGCGGCCGAACCGTTCCGCTGGTCTTCATCGACGACATGCTTCGCAATTTGCGATCGGTGAAGGATCACGCGCCGTCCTGCCTGCCGATCAACCTCATGGCCGACTCGGATTTCAAGGCGCTCGCGCCGAAGCTCGACGCAGACATTCGTGCTGTCGCCGATTGGCCGGAGGCAGCTGCCGCCATTCGCGCACATTTCCGCGGCTAGCCCGGACCGGCTGCCCGGCGGCGCAAATTCAGCTACGCCCGCGCTGCGCGAGACGCGCCCGGCGATCCTTTTCAACGGCGACAATTGCATTGTGATTTCCAATCGCGCCTCCTTGAGACTCGCTAGAGTAGAGCTTAAGGTCGCAATGTTCAATATTTGTTCCCGATATGCCCGACAGCGCTGCTCACTCTCCAGGCTTCTGCCGCGACTGCCTCAAGGAACAGGCGGCGTCGGTGCGGCGCTGCCTGGCCTGTGGCAGCCCGCGCATTCTGCGGCATGCGGAGCTCTATGACCTGACGCTGGCGCACATCGACTGTGACGCCTTCTATGCCTCGATCGAGAAGCGCGACAACCCGGAGCTCGCCGACAAGCCGGTGATCATCGGCGGTGGCAAGCGCGGCGTGGTCTCCACCGCCTGCTACGTCGCCCGCATTCACGGCGTGCGCTCGGCGATGCCGATGTTCAAGGCGCTGGAAGCCTGCCCGCAGGCCATCGTCATCAAGCCTAATATGGAGAAATACGCCCGTGTCGGCCGCGAGGTGCGCACGCTGATGCAGGAACTGACACCGCTGGTGCAGCCGCTGTCGATCGACGAGGCCTTCCTCGAACTCAGCGGCACGGAGCGGCTGCATCACGATCCGCCGGCGCGCACGCTTGCGCGTCTTGCCCGCCGGATCGAGCAGGAGATCGGCATCACCGTCTCGGTCGGCCTCTCCTATTGCAAGTTCCTCGCCAAGGTGGCGTCAGACCTGCAAAAGCCGCGCGGCTTTTCCGTCATCGGCCAGGCCGAGGCGCTGGACTTCCTGCGGGAAAAGCCGGTGACCCTGATCTGGGGCGTCGGCAAGGCCTTTGCCGCGACGCTGGAGCGTGACGGCGTGCGCACGATCGGGCAATTGCAGACCATGGAGGAAGGCGACCTCATGCGCCGCTACGGCACCATGGGGCAACGGCTCTTCCGCCTGTCGCGCGGGCTCGACGAAAGAGCGGTCGAAATCGATGGCGAAGCCAAGAGCGTATCCTCAGAGACGACGTTCAACGACGATATCGCGCGCTACGACGACCTTGTCACGCATCTGCGGCGCCTCAGCGAGCAGGTGGCCCACCGGCTGCGAAAGTCCGAACTCGCTGGCCAGACGGTCGTTCTTAAGCTCAAAACCGCCGACTTCAAGATCCGCACCCGCAACAGGCGCCTGGACAGCCCTACCCGCCTTGCCGACCGCATCTTTCGCATCGGCCTGCAGCTTCTGGAAAAAGAGGCGGACGGAACGAAGTATCGGCTGATCGGTATCGGAGTCAGCGATCTCTCCGCCCCGGATCTCGCCGATCCGCCGGATCTCGTTGATCCCGCGGCCACCAGACGCGCTGCGGCCGAGGACGCGATGAACAGGCTGCGCGACAAGTTCGGCAAGGCGAGCGTTGAAACCGGCTACACGTTCGGCACCAAAAAACGCGATCCGTAAAACCGCAGGCGCGCTTGCTCGAGCAGACACGCCTCGCAGAGCGATCACGCAACCTTGATCGACCCCACACACATCAGGATGAATTCCTTAAAGATTGGCGACTAGGCTTGTTCGCCAAGTCACGTGTTGGGTTGAGTGTATGGTATCGCGTTTCGCTCTCACCGCCAGCGTCGTCGCACTGCTCTTGTCGCCGGCCACCGGTTTTGCAGGCAGTCGCGGGCCGCTGCAGATCATCGTCTCGAAGGACCAGCAATCGCTCGTCGTCTATGACGGCGACGCTGTCATTGCGACGTCGCCGGTCTCGACCGGCAAGGCGGGTCACACCACGCCATCGGGCATCTTTTCGATCCTCGAAAAGCGGCGCCATCACAAGTCGAACATCTATTCGAACGCGCCGATGCCGTTCATGCAGCGGCTTACCTGGTCGGGCATTGCGCTGCACGGCTCCAACCATGTGCCGGACTATCCGGCCTCCCATGGCTGCGTGCGGTTGCCGAGCCAATTTGCCGCCTCGCTCTACAAGATGACCGAGCGCGGCGTGCACGTGCTGATCTCCGACCGGCAGATAACACCCCTGGAGGTGAAGAGCGCCCTGCTCTTCCGCCCGGCTCCGATCGACCTCCAGCCACCGCTTTCCGACGTGCCACTGAGACCCGCGATCAGCCAGGCCGGCGACACGCCGGTGGAAGTGGCAATGCGGGAGCCGCCCGGCGGCGCCAATTCGGCGCGCTCCACCGAGGAGCCGATCCGGATCCTGATCACCCGCAGCGACGCACGCGACACCATGCGCGAGGTTCAGTCGTCCCTCGATTTCCTCGGCTACGCACCCGGTGCGATCGACGGCCATGCCGGGCCAGCGACGATTGCGGCCCTGCGCGCCTTCCAGGCGAGCGAGGGCCTCGACGGCGACGGCAAGCTGACGCCGGAACTGACCGACAGGCTTCTGCGCAAGGCCGGCCGTACGCCGCCGCAGAACGGCAAGATCCTCGTGCGGCAAGGCTTCAAGCCGCTCTTTGAGGCAGGGCTTACGATCGACAAGCCGGAAGAGGCACTCGGAACCCATTTCCTCCAGTTCCGCCACAATGAAGAGCAAGGTGCCGAAGGCAAATGGTTCGGCGTCTCGCTTGAGAACCACCTGCCCGCCTCGACGAAGAAGCGCCTCGGAATCTCCATGGAGGCCGATCCCTTCGCCTATAATGGTATCCAGCGCACGCTCGCGCGCATGACGATCTCCGACGATGTGCGCAAGCGCGTGGAAGCGTTGCTCGCCGAAGGCTCGTCGCTCTCGATCGCCGATATGGAAAGCGGACTGGAGACCGGTCAGGGCACCGATTTCATCACCATCACCCGGACACGTCCCGGCAACTGATCCGTCCCAGACCGGCAGACGACACCCGACCAACGTCCGGCCGCCTATCGCTAGGTTCCAAACCTGGTCAGACGCCGCTCCGCTGCAATCGAGCGGACCCCTCTCGGATTACACCAGTTCGACGTCGATGACGCCCGGCGCCGAGCGCAGTGCTGCAGCGATCTCCGGTGAAATCCGGAACTTCTCGCTCAGCTCCACCTCGATCTCGCGCTGGCCATTGTCCTTGATGACGACGAAGGAGACGAGACCATCGCCCCTGGTGTTGAGGTGCGAAGCGATCGATTTCAACGGGCCGGAATCACGCACATAGACACGCAGCGCCTTCTGCAGTTGCAGCGATTCTTCTTCGAGCGAGCGTAGCGTCTGGATGCGCAGGCCGATGCCTTCCGGCCGCTCTTCGGCAGCCACCGTCATGACCAGCGATTTGCCGGGCTCGAGCAGGTCTCGATACTGGTGCAGCATCTCGGAGAACAGAACCGCTTCGAACTGGCCGGAGGAATCCGAGAAGGCAATGATGCCCATCTTGTTGCCGGTTCGCGTCTTGCGCTCCTGCTTCGAGGTCACGGTTCCGGCGAGCCTTCCGGCCGTTGCCCCCTTTTTCACCGAGCCTGCGAAATCGCCGAAGGTTTGTACGCGCATCTTGGCGAGCAGCGCATTGTAGGTGTCGAGCGGATGGGCTGAGAGATAGAAGCCAAGCACCTGGAACTCGCGGTGCAGCTTTTCCGAGGCGAGCCACGGCGTGTAGGTCGGAAGCGCAATGCGTTCCGGCCCGGTGGCAGCACCTGCGCCGAACATGTCGCTCTGCCCGCTCGTCTTGTTTTCCTGGGCACGCTGGGCAAATCCGAGAATGCGATCGAGCCCGCCGACCAGCTCCGCCCGGTCGTAGCCAAAGCAATCGAAGGCGCCGGCGGCAATCAGGCTTTCAAAGACGCGTCGGTTGAGAAGCTTGGGGTCGATCCGCAGGCAGAAGTCTTCGAGGCTTGCAAAGGTCTTGTCGCCGCGAACCTCGACGATGTGCTCGACGGCCGATTCGCCGACGCCCTTGATCGCTGCAAGCGAGTAGTAGATGCGGCTCTCGCCCGTCTGGAAATGCCGGAACGAGGTCTGCACCGACGGGGCGATCACCTCGATGCCCAGGCGCTTGGCATCCTGGCGGAAGTCGTTGACCTTTTCGGTGTTGGACATGTCGAGCGTCATCGACGCCGCCAGGAACTCGACCGGATAGTGCGCCTTCATGTAGGCGGTCTGATAGGACACGATCGCGTAGGCTGCCGCGTGCGACTTGTTGAAGCCGTAGTTGGCGAACTTTGCGAGCAGGTCGAAAATGAGGTCGGCCTGCGGCTTCGACACCTCATTCTTGACGGCGCCGTCGACGAAACGGGCGCGCTGCTTGTCCATCTCCTCCTTGATCTTCTTACCCATGGCGCGGCGCAGAAGGTCGGCCTCTCCGAGCGAGTAGCCAGAGAGCACCTGGGCGATCTGCATCACCTGCTCCTGGTATACGATAACGCCCTGGGTTTCCTTGAGCAGGTGGTCGATCTTCGGGTGGATCGACTCGACCTCCTCCTCGCCATGCTTGCGGGCGTTATAGACCGGGATGTTCTCCATCGGGCCCGGGCGATAGAGCGCCACGAGCGCAATGATGTCTTCGATACAGTCGGGCCGCATGCCGATCAGCGCCTTGCGCATGCCGGCACTTTCCACCTGGAACACGCCGACCGTTTCGCCGCGCGACAGCATCTCGTAGGTTTTCGGATCGTCGAGCGGGATGCTCGCCAGATCGACCTCGATGCCGCGCTGCTTCACGAAATCGACGGCGACCTTCAGGACGGTCAGCGTCTTCAGGCCGAGGAAGTCGAACTTGACGAGACCGGCCTGCTCCACCCACTTCATGTTGAACTGGGTGACCGGCATGTCGGAACGCGGATCGCGATACATCGGCACCAGCTGCGACAGCGGCCGGTCGCCGATCACGATGCCGGCGGCGTGGGTCGAGGCGTGGCGGTAGAGGCCCTCGATTTTCTGGGCGATATCGAGCAGGCGGGCGACCACCGGCTCCTTCTCGGCCTCTTCCTGCAGGCGCGGCTCTTCCTCGATCGCCTTGGAAAGCGGCGTCGGGTTGGCCGGGTTGTTGGGCACCAGCTTGCAGATCTTGTCGACCTGACCATAGGGCATTTCCAGCACGCGGCCGACGTCGCGCAAGGCGGCGCGCGCCTGCAGCGAACCGAAGGTGATGATCTGCGCCACCTGCTCGCGGCCGTACTTGCGCTGCACGTAGCGGATCACCTCTTCGCGCCGGTCTTGGCAGAAGTCGATGTCGAAGTCGGGCATCGAGACGCGCTCGGGATTGAGGAAGCGTTCGAACAGCAGCGAGAAGCGCATCGGATCGACGTCGGTGATCGTCAGCGCATAGGCGACGAGCGAGCCGGCACCCGAACCACGACCCGGCCCGACGGGGATGTCGTGCTGCTTGGCCCATTTGATGAAGTCGGCAACGATCAGGAAGTAACCGGGAAACTTCATGCGCTCGATGACGCTGAGTTCGAAGGCCAGGCGCTCGCGGTATTCCTCTTCGGTGTAGCCGGGCGCCATGCCGAGCCTCGCGAGACGATCTTCAAGACCCTCCTCCGCCTGGCGACGCAGTTCGTCCGACTCGGCGCGCTCAGCCTCCTCCGGATCCGCCGTCGCGCCGGTAAAGCGCGGCAGGATCGGCCCACGGGTCTTCAGCATGAAGGAGCAGCGCCGGGCGATCTCGAGCGTGTTTTCCAGCGCCTCGGGCAGATCGGCAAACAGCGCCGCCATTTCCTTGCGGCTCTTGAGATAATGGTCCGGCGTCAATCGGAAGCGGCTGTCGTCCGAAACCATGGCATTGTGCGCGACCGCCATCAGGGCGTCATGCGCCTCGTAGTCGGAGGGCGACGGGAAGAAGGCTTCGTTGGTGGCGACAAGCGGAATGTCGAACTTGTAGGCAAGCTCGATCATCCGGCTTTCGTGCCGCCGGTCGTAGCCACCATGCCGCTGCAGCTCGATATAGAGCCGATCGCCGAAGAGATCATGCAGGGCTTCGAGGCGCGCTTCGGCGAGCGCCGTCGAGCTTGTCTTCATGGCGACATCCACCGGACCGCCGGATGCGCCGGTCAGCGCAATCAGCCCCTCGGTGCCGCACTCGGCAAGCCAGGAGCGGGTGATGCGCGTCGCCTGGCTGCCCTCGCCGCTGAGATAGGCGCGGCTGACGAGATCGACGAGGCGCGTATAGCCGTCATCGGTCGCCGCGATCAGCACGATCGACGGCAGCTTGGCAAGCTGGTGCCCATGGCCGCGTCGATCCCCCTCGGTCTCGTCTTCCATGTCGATCGACAGCTGGCAGCCGGTGATCGGCTGCAGCCCGTCACCGGCTGCCTTCTGCGAGAATTCCAGCGCTGCGAAAAGATTGTTGGTGTCGGCGATCCCGATCGCCGGCTGGTTATCGGCGACCGCCTTGCCGATGACCTTCTTCAGCGGCAGGGCGCCTTCGAGCAAGGAGAAGGCAGAGTGGACGCGCAGATGCACGAATTGCGGATCCGTGCCGAGCGCCTCACTCGATGCTGCCTTGCTGTCGTCTGCCATTGTCGCACCCTGATTCCTGTCCACTCGGAAGGATATCCCGTTTATCACCCGCCATGTCCAGATTCCCCTGGCATATCGTCCCCCTTATTCAACGGGGATGAGGCGCTTTGCGGAGGTGCTTGAGAGAAAATATCGACGCCCGCCTTCAGAGGCCGAGCGCGATGAAAGAGATGCTTGCGATGAACAGGCTCATCGACGCGAAGGCGGCGAGGTCACGAACAAAATCAGTCATAACATGGCTCCTTTTCCGTTATGTTTTTATTTTGTTCCATTTTTGTTCACGCGTCAAGCAATGCACAGGCGTTCTGTTCACGATGGTTAATACGGCGCGTGAATGCGGGTTAACCGGCGGGCAAGCCGCTTGAGGAAAGTGCCGCGCCCGCATATCAAAAGGAACAACCACGCGGAGCGCTCCGACATGCTTGCACGCCTGATTCTCCCCTCTCTGCTACTGCTTCCTGCCGTTGCTTCGGCGGCCGACGCAATCGACCCCGCCCGTATCGTCTCTGCGGCGACCGGCGACTGGGACAAGGACGGTTCTTCCGATCTCGCGCTGATCGTGCGACCGGCCGAAGGCAGCGACGACGACAACGGCGTCGTTCTCTACCTCACCGGCGACAACGGCGCGCTGGCATTGAGATCGGCCATTCCGAACAAGGTCTGGGGTCAGTTCGAACTCGTCGGCCAAGCGCCCTCGATCGAAGCGCTGCCGAGCGGCTCGCTGCTCATCACCAGTCACAACGATGCCATCGGGCGTGACCGCTGGGAACAGAAGCTGACGGTCGCCTATCGCAACTTCGACTTCGTCGTGGCGGGCTACACCTACTCGTCCTACGATACGCTCGATCCCGACAACACCGCGCAATGCGACCTCAATGTGCTGACTGGCAAGGGCAAATCCAACGACAAGCCAGTCGAAGCCAAAGGCGAGCTCATCCTCCTCAAGGACTGGACCGACGATCGCGGGCAGAAGGCTTGCGGCCTGCAATAATTGGGTGAATGTTCCCTATTTGTTCTTTACAACCTCGACGGACCGCTGCATCCTTTTGTTCGAACGTATGAGGAACAATCATGGCCGCGCTCGAACCACTCAAAGAATTCATCGTCGAAGCGAAATCAAACACCTATGTCGGCGGCGGCGGGCGGCGCTCGTCGTCACGCCCGGGTTCCCACGATATCGGCTATGAACGGGATCGCTGGCGCTACGTCGACAGCTATTTCGGCGGGACCGATTTCGCAGGCCAGGAGACCGTTTGGCAGGATGATCAGCCGCAGTGGGCGATGAACTACTTCGGCCGGATCATCCGTCCTGACCTCATCAACGGCGAAAAGGCAGGCGTCGTCATCAAGGCGGCACTTCAGGCGATGTACCGCGACAAGCGGCATTTCCTCGGCGGCACGGAGTTCCGGCACGCCCATGGCTACTATATCGACAACAGCCGCGGCGACATCGCTCATTTTTCCGGGCACGAGGTCATCTTCGTCGATGGCGAGGAAGCCTATGAGCTCGACTATCGCGGCGGCCTGATCAGGCCATAGGGCAAGACGCTGCGGCCTGTGGCGCAGGAGCGAGCAGCGGTCTGCGACGCGGAAAGATCGCGGCGAACTTTCGGCGCCCTGTGCGGTGGAATCGCTTGTGACGGTGGCGGTCGCTCGTCGCAAGCGCGCATTCATTCAAGAGATGCCGTTGTCGGTCGTGGGGTCGGGTCAGTCGTAACGCAAAGCCTGCACCGGATCGAGGCGCGAGGCGCGCCAGGCCGGAAAGATCG
>NZ_JTLA01000290.1:0-268 GCF_000799055.1 Ensifer sp. ZNC0028 | reverse complement strand
AGAGGCGAAGCTGCAGCCATTTCCAGAAGGGGCCGAAGGGCTGCACGGCCGGGTTGTTGCGCTCGGACACGATCACCGGAAGCCTGAGGCCACGTGTGGCGATCAGCGTCAGCGCGTTCGTGCGCGTCAGGAAGCTTAGGACGAAGTCGGGACGGGTGCGGCTGATGGTCGAGCGCAGCCGGTAGAGCCTTCGTGCCACCAACCACGCGGCGCGCAGCTTGTCGGCCTTCTGGGCCGGCACGTCGAGCCGCTCGATGGCGACGCGTGG
>NZ_JTLA01000289.1:0-485 GCF_000799055.1 Ensifer sp. ZNC0028 | reverse complement strand
AGGAATCGACCCGCCTGAAGGCTCTGCAGACGCAGCAGCAGCTCGGTATCCAGGCACTGTCGATCGCCAACTCGAACTCGCAGAACATCCTGTCGCTGTTCCGTTAATCGACGGGCTGAAGGGGGCGGGCCACGGCCCGCACCCGAAGCAAGATACGAAACCGCGCCTCGCAAGAGGCGCGGTTTTTCTTTGTCGCCAATGCACTGATAAAACTTCGAAAAGTTTCTCCGGGTTTTAGGGTTCGTTAACCACGATGGTGTTTGTTGTAACCATCGAAACGACGGGTTGACCCGAACAGATTAGAGCGTCAGCAGGCATGAGGCTGACCGTCGTTTCCCGGTAATCCCGGAATGTCCCTTTCCATTTCATCTTTGCCAACAAGGGGCACTCATCCATGACAAGCATTCTGACCAACTCTTCCGCCATGGGCGCACTCGCTACCCTGCGTTCGATCAACTCCTCGATGGAAACCACCCAGGAGCGTA
>NZ_JTLA01000033.1:0-31251 GCF_000799055.1 Ensifer sp. ZNC0028 | reverse complement strand
GGGCGTCAGCCGCAGGCCCCGCGGCAGCCGCTCGAACAGCGGTTCGCCGATGTCTTCCTCAAGCTGCAGCACATGCTTGTTGATGGCCGAGGCAGCGACGTTCAGCCGCTCGCTCGCCCCGCGGATCGAGCCTGAGCGCGCCACCTCGTCGATGTAGCGCAGTACGCGTGAATGCAGCATGGCCTTCCCTCACAATCGTTCTCGAAAAGCGAACAGTATGAGCAGAAAATACTGCTTTTCGGAAGCGGTGCAATGACTTCTTATGGTTGGCGAGGGGCGCGCTGCCGGCACCGCAGCCGCTGAGAATGGCGGGTTATCGGCAAGCGCCGACGACTATGAAAGTGGAGGATTATTCGTGAACCAGACTGAAGCCGCGCATTACGAAAAGGTGCGCGCCATCTTCGATATCCTGAACGGCGAGAGGGAAGCGGATCTTCTCCTGAAGAACCTGAACATCCTCGATGTCCATGGCGAGACCGTCTACCAGGGATCCATTCTCGTCTATGACAAGCGCATCGTTGCGCTCAATCCGGACGAGACCGTCTTGAAGGTCAGGCAAGTCTTCGACGGCAAGGGTCTTTATGCGATCCCCGGCCTGATCGACGCGCATATCCATTTCGAATCCCAGCTCGCGCATCCGACGGCACTCGCCGAGGCGATGGTGCCCTGCGGCACGACGACGATCTATGCCGAATGCCTGGATCTCTTGAGCGCTGCCGGCAAGGAAGGCATCGAAGCCGCCGAGAAGCTCTTCAAGGACTACGATCAACTGCCCTACCGACTCTATGCTTTCGCGCCGGGCAAGAAGACGGCGGCATCCGTGACGGAAGCGGTGCTCAAGATGGAGCCGGTGATCGGCCTCGGGGAATTCGAGCATTTCACCTACAGTTCCGGCAACGACGACGATTTCCGCAAGGCGGCCTGGGTTCGCGCCAAGGGCGGCTTCATGAACGGCCACTGGGGCGTCACCGCGCTCTCCGACATGATCCTCAACTACCTGCCGGCGATCGGTGTTTCCAACAATCACGATGTCTGGAACGAGAAGGACATCGAGAAGAGCATTCGCTACGGCTTCCCGACGCATATCAAGTTCGGGGTCGGCAGCAGCGAGGTGATCAAGGTGCTCTTGCGCGCCATCGTCGACCGCAAATGGCCGACCGACAACTTCATGCTATGCACCGACAACATCTCGATCGAGCGACTGCTGACGATGGGCCACATGGATTGGATCATCTCGCTTTGTGCAGAGATGGGCATCAACCCGATCCACGCGATCAAGATGGCGACCTACAACACCGCCCGCTCGTTCCACATGGAAGACAGGATCGGTTCGCTGACGCCCGGCCGCTTCGCCGACATCGTCCTGACGGACAGCCTGTCGAAGATCAACCCGCTCTACGTCTTCAAGGATGGCGAACTGGTCGCAAAGGACCGCAAGCTGCTGAAGAATGCCGACATCGACTATTCCGGCATGTGCAAGGACGGTGTTACCGGTCTTGCCGATCTCTCGCCGGAGCAGCTCGACATCGTACCCCTGGAGGTGTCGGAAGACGGCACGCAGGCCAAGGTTTATCTGTTCGACGTCTACGGCCGTGGCCACGCCAAATTCTACCAGGAAATCTGGGTTCCGCTGAAGGATGGCAAGGTCGTTGCCGAACACGAGGGCAAGAAGCTGAGCCGGCTGTCGGTCGTCCAGCGTTATGCCGAAGGCAAGCGCCATGTGGTGAACGGGCTGTTCAAGGGCGTGCATGTCGATCGCGGCGCGGTCGCGACCTTCTGGCCGGCGCCGAAGCCCTATTTCGTCGTCGTCGGTCAGGACAGCGCTGAAATGTGCCATTGCCTCAAGCGGGTCGATACCCATGCCGGCGCCTGCATCGTCACCGAGGAGAAGGTGGAGAAGGCCGTCATGCCGCTCGAGATCTATGGCGTCATGGCAAACATGAGCGTCGAGGAACTGACGGCCAGCGCCGCGGCGATCGACGCAGCGCTCGAAGCTCTCGGCAACCGCAACGAAGGCGAACCGGTGGTCAACAAGCTGCTCAGCCTGTTCATCTCGTTGCACCGGTTCCGCTTCATGGCCTAGAGCCGTTCAGGAAAAGGAGACGGACGTTTCGGCGTCCGTCCGCCAGGAAAGTGGCGTGCTGTCGCGACAACAGGTGGCACGCCGAGGGATTAAAAAGCGCATCGCTGAGGGGGCGATGGGCAGGCGGGGCAACAAACCCGCATCGTTTCGAGGGAGGAAACAATGGCACACAATGCGGCGGAAGCCGAAATCGTCGATACCGGTAGCCTGACGCGGCGCTGGATCATGTATGTCGTCGGCATCTACGTGCTGACCTTTGGCGTCAGCCTGGCGATCCGGGCCGGCATCGGCATTTCACCCCAGAGCAGCCTGACGCGGACCATGACGCTGGTCTATCCGCCCTTCAGCCAGGGCACCTACAACTTCATGCTCGAACTGATCATGTTGTTCCTGACCTATCTGGTCCTGCCCAAGGACTTCAAGCTCAAGAACTTCGCGTCGCTGATCCCGGCTTTCGTGCTGGCGGTCTTCCTGGATTTCAACTTAGGGATCACCGAGTTCATCAAGCTCGAAGCCTATCCAGTCCGGGTGGCTTTGCTGGTCTTCGCCGATGCGGCGCTCGCCTTCGGCCTGTTCCTGATGATCCGCGCCAATCTCGTGCTGATGCCGATCGACATGTTCGTCAACACGATCTTCAAGCGCACCGGCTGGAAGTGGGGCAACATCAAGACTGGCTTCGACTGCACGCTGCTGGTGCTCTCCGCCTGTATCGGCCTGCTCTTCCTCGCCGAGGTCAAGTTCATCCGCGAAGGTACGATCCTGAACGCCATTCTCGTCGGTCAGTACATCAAGCTCTACTTCTTCCTGTTCAAGAAGTTCCAGGGCAAGCCTGCGCCGTCGCCAAAGGGCCTGGAGGCTGCCGCGGAATAGCATCCCGCAATAACGCGAGAAGGGGCGCCCAACCGGCGCCCCTTCATCCTGTGTCGCGATAGATGCCTATGGGCGAACAGGCCTATCCGAAAGCGAGTTCGAGGTTCTGCCGGTCCCGCGCCACCACCTGGCACTTGGTTTCGAAACCATCACCGGCAACGACCAGGACGAGTTCGGGCGGTATGCTGGCGGAATTCGAAACCGTAACCGCGGCGCCATCGGCGCCCAGCGACCGGATGGTGCAGTCGATCCGCGAATGCCTGTTATCGAAGAGGATGGTGCCGGCCTTCAGCACGCGCTGCCGCGGGCCGAGCGGATAGCCGGCTTCGAGACTGCTCCATTCGACGCAGCGGTTTCGCCCTCCGGCCTTGGCGAGATACATCGCCGCATCCGCCTGGGCGAGCAGCGTGGCGCCATCCCTGCTCTTGGTCGAAAGGGCGGCGGTGCCGAAGCTCGCGGTTACCGCCAGTTGGCCGAAGTCGCCGTGGATCGTCTGGGCGGCGATCGCTGCCCGCAGCTTTTCGGCCGCGGCCAGCGCGCCAGTCGCGTCGACATGCGGCAGCATGATCGCGAATTCCTCGCCGCCGAGCCGCCCCAGGAGGTCGCTTGCCCGCAGATTGGACTGGCAGATGGAGGCGACGGCCTTCAAGACCTCGTCTCCGGCCGCATGCCCGTGGCTGTCGTTCACCCGCTTGAAATGGTCGACATCGAGGACGATGCAGGACAGATCATGCTGGTGCCGCACGGCAAGCGAGATCAGCTTGTCCGCTTCCTCGCGGAAGGCGCGCCGCGTCAGCGTCCCGGTCAACCCGTCGGTCGCGGCCGAGCGGAGCAGATCGATCCGGTCCATCGCCACGCCCGCCAGTTCCGTCAGGATCGCAAGATTCGTCTCGGTGAATTGTCGTGGCGTGCGGTCGATCGCACACACGGTCCCAACCGTATGCCCATCCCGCGTCTTCAGCGGGACGCCTGCGTAGAACCGGATATGTTCGGGGCCGGCCACGGCCGGGTGCTGCGAAAAGCGCGCGTCCTTGGTGGCGTCGTGCACGACGAGAGGCTCCTCGGAGGCGACGACATATCGGCAGAAGGTGTCTTCACGCGGAACTTCGTCGGCCGAAAGCCCGGAGCAGGCCTTGTACCATTGGCGATGCGCATCGACCAAGGAGACGATGCCGATATCGATGTCGAAGACCTGTTTGATCAGCCGTACGACGCGTTCAAGGCCTTCATCCCTGGGCGTGTCGAGGATATCGAGATGTCCAAGGGCGGCCAAGCGATCGAATTCCCTGCCTTTCGCGTCCATCGTCGGACGTCCGGCTGGCCCAGCAATCACCATTCCGTTTTCCTTTCTCATTCCGCGCCTGGCAATAGACGCGTTTCAGGGAAAAAACAAAAGGCGCTGAAGAGCAACTGGATGTGGATTGCGTCGGCTCTATGGCGAAAGATGCCGTGTTGGCACCCGAACCGCGGTGTCGCGTCGGTGCCTAGCCGCCGAAACTTCCGAGCTGCGTCGGCACGTGCACGTAGTTGCGGTCGAAATAAAGCAGCGCATTGCCATCGCTGCGCGAGCGGATGCCGACGACCCGGCCGATCAGGATATGGTGGGTTCCCAGGAGCCGCGCCTCCGCCAGTTCGCAGTCGAGCGAGACGATCGCGTCCTTGACCGCAAGACTTCCGGATTGCATCTCCACCCAGTCGGCCGCCGCATAGCGGGCGGCCATATCCTGCGTCGCGCCGGCGAAGTGGCCGGCGAGGTCCCGGTGGTCGTGGCTGAGCACATTGACGCAGAAGCGGCGGTTGTCGATGAACAGGCCGCATTGGGCGGAGTTGCGGTTCATGCAGACAAGCAGCGTCGGCGGCTCGTCGGTCACCGAGCACATGGCGGTGGCGGTGAACCCGCCGCGTCCGGCGGGTCCGTTTGTGGTGATGACGTTGACCGGCGCGCAGACCCGCGCCATGGCGTTGCGAAACTCGGTCTTTGAAATGAGCGGTTCCATGGCCGGCCTCACTCGGCTGCGCTGCGAAGGGAGGCGTTGTCGTCGAGCGGCGGCAGCCAGGTGTTGCCGGTCCAGCCGTTCTCGTCATAGTCGGCCATGCACTGGTCGACGAGGGCTTCCATTTCCTTCAGCCGCCCGCCGCGCTCGGCGCCTTTCAGCACCTGCAGTCGCACCTCTTCGGGAGCGCCGGCGTAGTTGAGTTCGTAGAGTGCGTGGCGTCCGCCAAACTCGGTGCCGGTCGCATCCCACAGCAGCTTCATGATCTTGATGCGTTCGATATGGCCCATGTCGTTGGAGCCGCGCACGTATTGCGCCAGGTAGCGATCGATCTCGGGATTGCCGAAGTCGCGCGCCGAGGACGGCAGATAGATCAGGCCAGACGCGATCACCCTGCGGATCGTCTCGACGACGCGCGGATAGGCCTCCGACATGAAGGTACGATAGGAAAGCGCGGCTTCGAGGTTGGGAAGGACCGCACCGTCGGCCCAGGGGATCGGGTTGTGCGCCATGGCGTTTGAGAAGCTCCAGAACATGTGACGGAGCGCGATCACTTCGCCGAGCGCTGCCTGGTTGCCGCGAAACGCGTCGCCGCCGGTGGCGCGCAGCGCCTTGGCAAGCAGTCCCGCAAGGAAGTCGAGCTTCACCGCAAAGCGGGTGCAGCCCTGGAAGCAATAGCCGTGCATGAAGCCGGAGGCCGGGTGGAAGGAGAGGATCTTGGCGGCGTCCCTGAGGACCAGCACGTCTTCCCAGGGCACGAACACGTTGTCGAGCACCAGGATCGCGTCGTTCTCGTCGAAGCGCGACGAAAGCGGATAGTCGAAGGGATGGCCGACGGTGTTGGCGGTCTGCTCGTAGGAGACGCGGCAGAACATCTTGATGCCCGGCGCATTCATCGGGACGATGAACATGACGGAGAGCGAGGGATCCTCCGTCACTGTCGCCGAGCTTTGCGCCAGGAAATTATAGTGCGTCAACGCCGAGGACGTCGCTACCACCTTGGCGCCGGAGACGTAGATGCCGGCATCCGTTTCCTTGGTGATGTGGACGAACACGTCCTTGACCGCATCCGCCGGCTTGTGGCGATCGATCGGCGGATTGACGATCGCGTGGTTCATGAAGAGAGCGGCTTCCTGGGCCCGCTTATGCCAGGCGAGCGCATTGTCCTTGAAGGAGCCGTACCACTTGGCATTGGCGCCGAGCGTGTTCATCAGCGCCGCCTTATAATCGGCGGTCCGGCCCATCCAGCCATAGGACATGCGCGCCCATTCGGCGATCGCGCCCTGTTGGGCGGCAAGGTCCGTGGAGGAGCGGGCGACGCGGAAGTATTTGTGAGTGTAGCCACCGGAGCCGGTATCGGTCGGCGAGGTGAGGATCTCTTTCTTTGCCGGGTCGTGCAGTGCGTCGTAGAGCCGTGCGAGCGACCGGGCGGAGTTGCGCATCGCCGGATGGCTGGTGACGTCGTGCACCCGCTCGCCGTTGATATAGACCTCGCGTCCGTCGCGCAGGCTCTCGAGATATTCGGCGCCGGTGAAGGGCCGCGTCCGGTCGGCGCGGAAATCCTCTGCTCTCATGTTCTCCTCCCTTGAGTTTCGTCAAGGCTAGGCGTTGAAATCGTCAGCCGCCATGGACAGAATGGCAAAATGACTTGGACTTTTTCGGGTGGAGCATGAACAGCAGCATTCCAAGTTTCTTCGTCTACGGCGAGCCGGAGCAACAGCTCGAGCCCGGGTTCTTCCATGTCGAGACGGTGATGGCACGGCAGAACCTGCATCAGGGCCAGGTGAAGGCGCACAAACACGACCAGATGGGGCAGATCACCTACTGGCTGAGCGGCGGGGGAACCTACTTCATCGACGACAAGCCATTGGACTTTTCCGCGCCCGCGGTCAGCTTCGTGCCGAGCGGCATCGTGCACGGGTTTTCGGTCGACCCGGAGACGAGCGACGCGATAGTCGTTTCGGTCGCCGACGGCGCGCTGCTCTCGATCCGCGAGAACACGACGCTGGCGCTCGATAGGCCGACGATGATCCGTGGCGACGGTGAAGACCGGCATTGGCGCCGCCTAGCCGAACTGCTCGATATCGTCGCCGACGAATATGCCGGGGGTGCTCCCGGCACCCAGCGGATGCTGGCGTCTCTGGTTGCTGCGGTGCTGACCCAGATCGCCCGGCTGGCGGCGGCCACGCCGGACACCGCCCAGCCGACGCAGGCGATGCTGGCGACGGAATTGCGCCGGCTCATCGACGTGCGGTTCCGTGAGAACTGGAGCGTCGGGCATTACACCGATGCGCTCGCCACCACCCCGCACCTGCTTGCCAAGGCGAGCAGGGATGCCTTCGGCATGCAGGTGAAAGAACTGATCAACGAGAGGCGTTTGCTCGAGGCCAAGCGCCTGCTGCTCTTTACCGTCCGGCCACTCGAAGACATTGCCTATGAGATCGGCTTTGCCGACGCCGCCTATTTCTCGCGCTTCTTCCGCCTGCGGGTCGGCGAAGCCCCGAGCGACTGGCGCCGCGCGCGGTTGAATTCGCCTGGAGCCGGCTAAGTCACCGGCTCCGAGAGGTATCGCTAAGTCCGTCGGCTATCGGCCATAGGCCCGCATAACCTCCATCAGAGGCTCATGCTGGATCGCCTGGATCTTGAAGCGATCATGGGCGGTTCCGCCGGAATCTTCGGCCGCGATCATCGCGTTCACCACCGCCTCCTCGACGCTGTCCACGGTCGCGAGGTAGACAGGATCGAGCAATTCGTCATTGACGATTTCGAGCGACAGGCGCGGCGGCGCCTTGTGCGCCATCGGATGGGTGTTAGCGGTCGAGAAAGCGAGGAAGATGTCGCCGGAATTGTTGCCGCCGGGCGTGCCGTTGCGGCCGATGCCGATCGCGGCACGGCGCGCCAGACGCTTCAACTGATGCGGCGCCATCGGCAGGTCGGTCGCGATCACCACGATGATCGAGCCGCGCTCCTGCATCTGGCTTTGCGGCGTGCCATCGCGCATGTGCTCGCCGACCGGGACGCCGCGGATCGTCAGCCAGTCGCGCTGGCCGTGATTGGCCTGCACCAGCGTGCCGATCGTGTAGTCGCGGCCGCCGAACTCGACAACGCGGGAAGCCGTACCCGTGCCGCCCTTGAAGCCATAGGCGATCATGCCGGTGCCGCCGCCGCAATTGCCCTCCTGGACCGGGCCGGACGTGGCGGCGTCGAGTGCCGCGTGCACATCGGTTTCGGTAATCGGCTGGCCGTTGATGTCGTTCAAAACGCCATCATAGGTTTCAGCCACCACCGGCATCAGCCAGAGAAAATCGTCGGTGTCGTAGGTCGTGCGGTAGCGTTCCAGCATCCATTGTATGGTGGCGTGATGCGTCATGCCGACCGCATGGGTGTTGGTGATCATCACGGGCCCGAGGAAGAAGCCGCCGTCCTCGATCCAGTGGGTGCCGGTCATCTCGCCGTTGCCGTTGAAGCGGTGCACGCCGGCATAGACGGGGACGGGCGTTTCCGAGGTGGCATGCGGCAGGATGGCGGTGACGCCGGTGCGCACTGGGCGTTTGCGGCCGGGGCGCGGCGTTTGCTCCTCGATGGTGCGGAAACCGACGGCGATGCCTTCGACATCGGTGATGGCGTTGAAGCGACCGGTGCGGCCGGAAAAGGGCAGGCCGATATCGCGGGCGCGGGCGCTGGAGGGCGTAGAGGTTTTGTCGTTCATGATCATTTCTGCCGGGAGCGAAGGTAAAGGCCGAGCGAGGCGACGAAGAAGGAGAAGGTCAACATCATCACGGCGATGGCGTTGATCTCCGGTTTGATGCCGCGTCGAAGCATGGAGAAGATGAACATCGGCAGCGTCGTGACATCGACGCCGGCGATGAAATAGGTGATGACGAGATCGTCCATCGAGATGATGAAGGCGAGCAGCGCGCCTCCGACGATCGCCGGAAAGAGCTGTGGCAGCACCACCCGGCGAAAGGTCATCCATTCGTTGGCTCCGAGATCGGCGGACGCGTGTTCCAGCGTCCGGTCCATGCCGGCAAGGCGGGCCGAAACGACGATGAAGACGTAGGAGATCAGGAAGGTGCACTGGCCGATGATGATCGTCGTCAGGCCGAGCTTGATGCCGGAATTGACGAAGAAGATCAGGAGCGCGATGCCGAGCACGATATCCGGCATCAGCATCGGCATGAACATCACCACCCGGTAGAAGCGCTGGCCGACGAACTCGAAACGGTAGAGAGCAATCGCGATCGCGGTGCCGAAGACGGTCGCAATCGCGGTGGTCGAGGCGGCAATAACGAGGCTGTTCCACACCGCCTGAAGCAACTGCCCGGTCGATTCGATGTAGAGCGCGCTTTCGGAGACCTTGGTCTTGAAACCGAGAACCTGGGCGTACCATTCGGTGGTGAAGCCCGTCCAGGTCATCATGTTCACCGGATTGGCATTGAACGAATAGACGGCGATGACCACGAGCGGGATATAGATGAAGGCGAAGAACAGGCCGGTGTAAGCAAGCAGGCCGCCGGTGAAAAGGGATCGAGCGATCTTCATGGGGCGCCTCACCGTGCCAGTGCCGCGGCGGCAGCGCTGCGCCGTCCGGAGATGACCACGTGGGCGATCATCATGATCAGCATGACGCTCATCACCATCATCGCCAGCGCCGCACCGAAGGGCCAGTTGCGGGCGGCGAGGAACTGCTGCTCGATCAGGTTGCCGAACATCATCACCTTGGCGCCGCCAAGCACCGCCGGCACGACGAAGTTGCCGAGCGCCGGGATGAAGACGATGACGGCGCCGCCGGCGATGCCGGGTGCGGTCAGGGGCAGGATGACGCGCCAGAATGTGCGTACCGGACCGGCACCGAGATCGAGGGACGCGCGCACCAGCGTCCAGTCGAGCTTTTCGACGCTCGCATAGACCGGCATGAACATGAAGGGAATGAACACGTAGGTCATGCCGAGAATGATCGCGCCCTGGGTGTAGATCAGGTCGAGCGGCCGTTCGATCAGCCCCGTGGATAGAAGCACCTCGTTGACGAGACCGGTCTGGCGCAGGATCAGCACCCAGACGAAGAGCCGCACGATCAGGCTGGTGAAGAAGGGCAGCGTGATCAGGAACAGGCAGAAATTCTTCCAGCGCTCGGAGAGCCGGGCGATGCAGAGGGCCGCGGGGTAGCAGACGAGAAGGGTCGCAAGGACCGTCAGCGCGGCGATCTCGATCGAGCGCAGGAAGATCGCGATGTAGATCGGATCGAACTCCTCGAACATCGGGTCGGCAAAGCCGAGAATGCGGCCGAAGTTATGCGGGTAGAAGGTCCACTCCACCCCGCCATAAAGGCCGGGCGCGAGGAAGCTGGTCACGATCATGATCGCGAGCGGCCCGAGGAAGAAAACGGCGAGAAAGGCCGAGACGGGCCCGAGCAGGAGTGCAAGCTGGAAGCGGCGGCGGCTGGCGATCGTCATCTTACGCCGCCCCCCGTATTCGCGCCGATCAGGTGCACGGCCGCCGGGTCGTAAGCAAGCCGCGCCTTGCGGCTCTGCTCGACCGTGCCGACGAGATTGCGGCGGTTGGCCGGGATCTCGGCAACGACCTTGCGGCCCTCGGCGGTGCGGCCGAACAGCTCGAAGGTGGAGCCGACGAAGACGATCTGGTCGAGATCGACGTCGATCGTCGGGAAGGGGGCGTTGTCCTCGGCTAGGAAGAATTGTTCCGGCCGGATCAGCGCCGTCGCCGCGGTCGAGATTTTCCGCTCGCAGGGCCGGTGGCGGATCGCCATGCCGTCAGCCGTCATCAGCCGGTCGCCGTCGAGCCTGCCTTCGAACAGATTGCTCGCGCCGATGAAGGTGGCGACGAAGGTGTTGACCGGATGGTCGTAGATGGCGCGCGGCGTGTCGAGTTGCTGGATGCGCCCGCCTGAAAGCACCGCGACGCGGTCCGACATCGTCAACGCTTCCTGCTGGTCGTGGGTGACGAAAATGAAGGAGATGCCGAGCTCGTTCTGCAACGTCTTGAGCTCGATCTGCATGGCCTGGCGCAGGTTCTTGTCGAGCGCCGACAATGGTTCGTCGAGCAGAAGCAGCTTTGGCCGGGCGATGATCGCGCGGGCGAGCGCCACGCGCTGCTGCTGGCCGCCGGAGAGCTGGCGCGGTTTGCGTGCTTCCATGCCTTCGAGCCCGACCATCTTCAGGGCGGAGGCGACCTTCTCCCGACGCTGCGGCTTGGCAACGCCTGCAACCTCCAGCGAATAGGCGACGTTTTCGCCGACCGTCATATGCGGAAACAGCGCGTAGTTCTGGAAGACGGTGTTGACCGGGCGACGGTAGGGCGGCCGGTCCGTCATGTCTTCGCCGTCGATCAGGATCGAGCCGCCGTCGAGTTCGACGAAGCCGCTGATCGCCTGCAGCAGGGTGGTCTTGCCGCAACCGGAAGGGCCGAGCAAGGTCAGGAACTCGTTGCGGCGGACATCGAGATCTATACGGTCGAGAGCGGTCACGGTGCCGCCTTCCGGAGTGGTAAAGGCCTTGCTCGCCTCCACCAGCCGGACGATGGAATTCTGCATACTTCTGTTCCCCAAAATGTTATGCAAATAACGCTTGTGCGTTTTCGATATATGGATACCATTTGTCTATCGGAGTCAACGGCCACGAGAAGCCGCGATCCGGAAGCGGCCGGCAAAGGCCGTGCCAGGCCGTCCGGCCAGAACCATCAGAGGAGAATATCGATGACGATGACAAACGGGACGACCCGCGGAGGCAGGAGAGCTTTCGCGACCCGTGCACGCACAGTGGCACTTTCCCTGGCGACGCTGACAGCCCTTTTCGGCACGTCGCAGGCGGCCGAGCTCAACATCTACAACTGGGGCGAATACATCAATCCGGCCGTGCTGAAGAAGTTCGAGGAGGAGACGAAGATCAAGGTCAACCTCTCGACCTACTCTTCCAACGAGGAGATGCTGGCGAAGATCCAGGGCGGCGCCACGGGCTATGACATCGTCTTCCCGTCGGTCCACATGCAAGACATCATGGCCAAGCTCGACCTGCTGGAAAAGACCGACATCAACACTTACGAGGGCTTCAAGAACATCGACCCGACGTTCCTGCGCGCCAAGAGCGACCCGAAGGGCGAATATTGCCTGCCCTATGCCTTCGGCACGGTCGGCATCCTTTATAACCGCACGCTGCTCGGCAAGGACGTGACCGGCTGGCGCGACCTGATCGAGACGGTGAAGGCCAAGGGCCTGAAGTTCACGCTGCTCGACGACATGCGCGAGGTGCTGTCGGTCGGCCTCATCCTCAACGGCCACAAGGTCAACTCCACCGATCCGGCGGAACTGCAGCAGGCAGCCGATACGATCATCGCCATGAAGCCCGAAGTCGCTGCCTTCACCTACGACACTCGTCCGATGGTGGCGGCCGGTGATGTGGCGGCCGGCCACTTCTTCGTCGGCTCGATGGTCGACGTCTTCGGCAATCCGAAGGATCTCGGCTACGTGATCCCGGAGGAAGGCGCGACGATGTATCAGGAGGATATTTGCGTCCTGAAGACCGCGCCGAACAAGGAGAACGCCGTCAAGTTCATGCAGTTCTACACGCGTCCCGAAGTGGCTGCACTCAACATCGAGCAGCAGACGAACGGCACGGCCAACGTCCCGGCGCGGCAATTGACCCCCGAGCAGATCAAGAATAGCAAGGAAATCAATCCGCCGCCGGAAACCATGCAGAAGTTGCAGATCTTCGAAGATCTCGGCCCCGGCGTGCGCCAGCTCGATCGGGTCTGGACGAAGGTGAAGACGGCGCAATAAACAGGCGATGCGACGGAGCGGGGTGCGCGGCGAAGCCTTGCCGGCATCCCGCTTTGATCATGCAAGGGGAGGGGACGTGGCACAGCGAATCCTGAAGCTGGTGCGCAGCGACGAGCTCAGACGCTCGAAATCGGACAAGCTCATCGCCAATTACATCGAGCGTAATCTCGCCGACATTCCCTTCGAGACGGCGCGCTCGATCGCGACCCGTCTTGAGGTTTCGCCGATGACGGTCGGGCGCTACCTCCGGCGCATGGGCTTCGACGGTCTCGACGAGCTGAAGCTGGAGCTTCGGCGCGACGGCTCCAACAATCCGGCCTGGCAGGTGAAGGGATCAGTCGGCCGGCTGCGCGACGACAATCGCGAGGGCAAGCTGCTTGCCGGTCTGATCCAGCAGCAGATCGACAATCTCGGCATGATCTACGAGCTGACGACCGCGCCGGAATGGCAGCAGGCGATCGATGCGTTGATCGCTGCCAGCGAGGTCTATGTCGCCGCCTATCAGAACGTGCGCGGCATCGCGCAGTATTTCGCCAGCCAGCTTTCCTATACCCGGCCGCGGGTCCAGTTCGTCGACGGGCTCAATGGCACCTATGCCGAGCTGCTCGACGGTTCCGTCGAAGGTCGGGTGCTGTTCCTTCACGACGTGCGCCGCTTCGCCGCCAAGGCACGGCCCTTGGCCGAGGAAGCCCGGCGCGCCGGCGTCAAGGTCATCCTCTTCACCGACGAGTTCTGCCCCTGGGCGCCGGAGGTTTCCGACATCTGTCTCGTGGTGCCCGGTTCGCACGGCCCGCTCTGGGATGGGGCGGCAACGACGGTTGCTGTCATGGACCTGCTCTTGAGCAACATCATCGTCGTCCTCGGCGACGAGGTCGGCGAGCGCGTCGCCCAGCTGACCCGGCTACAGAACGTCTTCGGCGACTTCGAGGATTGACGCTGCAGCCGCTGCTCAGGACGCTGGCGTCTGCGGAATGTAATCGAGCCCGATATCGATCGAGGCCGGCCGACCGTCGAGGAAGAGTTCGCCGATGCGCGGCGCCGTTCTGGCGATGACCTTGCCGGCCTTGATGACGCAGAGCCGGTTCGGCTTCAGCCGTAGGGCCTCGCTAACATCGGCTGCCTGCAAGAGCACCAGATCGGCCCTGCAGCCGACGGCGAGGCCATAGCCTTCGAGCCCCATCGTCTTCGCCGCATTCACGGTGATCGCATCGAAGATCTTCCGCTTGTCCTCGATGCCGCCCATCTGCGTGACGTGGATCGCCATATGGGCGACTTCCAGCATGTCGCCCGACCCCATCGAGTACCAGGGATCCATGACGCAATCGTGCCCGAAGGAGACGTTGAGGCCGGCCGCCATCAACTCGCGAACCCGCGTCATGCCGCGGCGCTTCGGATAGGTGTCGTGGCGCCCCTGCAGCATGATGTTGATCAGCGGATTGGGGATCACGCTGATCTTGGCCTCCGCCATCAGCGGGATGAGCTTGGAAACGTAGTAGTTGTCCATGGAGTGCATCGAGGTCAGATGCGAGCCGGCGACGCGGCCCTGAAGCCCAAAGCGGATCGTCTCGGCCGCCAGCGTCTCGATGTGGCGGGACATCGGATCGTCGGTCTCGTCGCAATGCATGTCGACCGGCAGGCCGCGGTCCGCGGCGATGCGGCAAAGCGCCTCCACCGAGCGGGCGCCGTCTTCCATCGTGCGCTCGAAATGCGGGATGCCGCCGACGATATCGACGCCCATGTCGAGCGCGCGGTTCAGAGACGCCACTCCTTCAGGCGCGCGAAAATAGCCGTCCTGCGGGAAGGCGACGAGCTGCAGGTCGATATAGGGCGCGACCTTCTCCTTCACCTCCAGCAGCGCCTCGGCCGTCACCAGCCGCGGGTCGGACGTGTCGACGTGGCTGCGGATGGCAAGCAGGCCCTGGCTGACGGCGAGGTCGCAGTAGCGCAACGCCCGCTCGACCAGCGCTTGCCTGGTCAACATCGGGCGCAGTTCGCCCCAGAGCGCGATGCCCTCCAGTAGCGTGCCGGAGACGTTCATGCGCGGCAGGCCAAGAGACAGCGTCGCGTCCATGTGGAAATGCGGGTCGCAGAAGGGCGGGGTGAGAAGGCGGCCGGTGGCGTCGATCTCTTCGCCTGCTGTTGCGGCAAGCGCCTTTTCGATCGCGACGATCTTGCCGCCCTTGAGGCCGACATCGAAACCTTGCTGTCCGTCCGGAAGGTTGGCGTTGCGGATAATCAGATCGAACATGGTCGGCCCCTCGCTGCTTGCCGGTTAGATCGTAGCGGCGTCCTGGCCGAAGTGAGGGGCAGAACGCGCAGCACCGATCCCGGCGATGTTCAGTGATAGCATCGGAACCGGCTTTGCGGTCAAGCGCCGCCGGCTAAGGGCCGGCGGCGGAGGTCACACTGCGCCGTAGCTGCGCCAAAGGACATAGAGGCTGACGGAAAAGATGATCGCGCGGAAAATCTTGGTCAGCGTATCGCGCTGGGTTGCAAGCCGGGTGGAAACGATGGTGCCGATCACGCCGCCAAGAATGCCGCCGGCAACGAAGTAGCCGGCGATGCGCCAGTCCACGAGCCCGGACGCGGCATAGTTGATCGCGGTCGTCAGGCCGAAAGTGCCGACGGCGAGCAGCGACGTGCCGACCGCGTTGATCAGCGGCATGCCGGTTGCAAGCAGCAGCCCGGGAACGATGAGGAAGCCGCCGCCGATGCCGAAAAAGCCGGAACAAGCTCCGGTCAGAAGTGCGGTCAGGCCGGTCTTGCCGTGCGTCCCGATCGAAAGCGACTGCGGTGTTGCCGCCGTGTCGCATTTGACCTTCCGCATGGCGAAGCTGACGAACATCATCACCAGGCCGAAAAGGAACAGCAATCGCTGGCCGTCGATCAGCTTGCCGAGGCTGGAGCCGAAAAACGCCCCGAGCGAACCAGCGACCGTGAAGATCAGCGCGCAGCGCCACCAGAGATGGCCGCGAAGCGCATGGCTGATGAGGTTGAGATAGGCGTTGGCGGATACCGCAAGCGCGCCGGTTCCGAGCGCCGTGTGCACGTCGCGGATGCCGACGACATAGATCAGGAGCGGTGTCGCCAGGATCGAGCCGCCGCCGCCGATCAGGCCGAGCGTGAAACCGGTGAGAGAACCGGAGCCGATCGCAAGCAACATCTGCTGGAGGGGATCCACCACGATGCCGCTACCCCCAGACCGAGCCGGGGAGCGCGTCGAGCGGGATCTTCAGATAGCGCCGGCCGTTGTCTTCCGGCGCCGGCAGCTCGCCGCCGCGCACGTTCACCTGCAGCGCGTGCAGGATGAGCTTCGGCATCGGCAGAGTGCGGTCGCGTGCCTCGCGCAGGCCGACGAAATCGGCCTCGGTCCTGCCGGCCACATGCGGGTTCGTGGATTTCTGCTCGGCGACCGTGCTTTCCCAGCGCGCCTCACGGCCGCCGGGGCAATAGTCGTGACCGGTGAAGAGCCGGGTTTCATCGGGCAGCGCCAGAATGGCCTGGATCGAGCGCCAGAGATCGGCAGCGCTTCCGCCCGGAAAATCGGCGCGGGCCGAGCCGCTGTCGGGCATGAACAGCGTGTCATGGATGAAGGCGGCATCGCCGATCACGTAGGAGATCGAGGCGAGCGTATGGCCCGGCGAATGCATCACGCGGGCCTTGAGTTCGCCGATCTGGAACGTCTCGCCGTCAGCAAACAGCCGGTCCCATTGCGAACCGTCGCAGGCGAAGTCCGGCCAGTTGTAGATCGCCTTCCAGATCCGCTGCACGCCCTTCACGTACTCGCCGATACCAGTCGGCGCGCCGGTCTTCGCCTTGAGGAAGCGCGCCGCCGAGAAATGGTCGGCGTGCGGGTGGGTGTCGAGGATCCATTCGACGGAGAGGTTCTTGGCGGCGATATGGTCGAGGATCGCGTCGGCGTTGCGCGTGGCGGTCGAGCCGGACTTCTCATCGAAGTCCAGCACCGGATCGATGATCGCGCATTTGCCCGTTGCCGGGTCGGCGACGACATATTGGATGCTGCCGGTGCGGGGATCGTAAAAGCCGGTCACATCGGGCTTATGCATAGGCGAGGGCCTCTTCAGCCGCGGCGCAGGGGAAGAAGATCGCGCGGGCGGGGTCAAAATCGTAGTCGGCTTCGAAGCTCGGCGCGTCGGCGGCCAGCTGCATGACGCAATCGAGGATGTATTTCACCTTGTCTTCCGAAAGCAGCACGCTGAAGTTCAGCCGGGTGAAGCCCGGCTTCTCGATTTCCTCGCCGGCAAGGATCGCCTGGCGGATCTGTTCGGAGTGCTCGGCATCGATCGACAGCAGCCGGTGAACGTAAGGTCCGGCGCAGGCACAGCCGCCGCGCGCCTGGATGCCGAAGCGGTCGCTCAGCATGCGGGTGACGAGCTGCTGGTGGACATAACCGCCCCTGCCGTTCTTGATGCGGAACGAAAAGATCGGCAGACGGTCCGGTTCCTGCAGGCCGAGCAGCTCCAGTTGCGGAATGGCCTTCCAGGCGGCAAACGCCTGCTCCGCCAGTTCGCGGTTGCGCCGCTCCATGTTCTCAAGGCCGATGGCGTGTTTGACGATAAAGGCGAGCGCCGCACGGATGTCGCCGACGACGTTCGGCGTTCCGGCCTCTTCGCGGGCTTCGATGTTGGCGCTGTAGTCGTGCGTATCCGGCGAAACGAACTTCACCGTGCCGCCGCCCGGCCAGGTCGGCTTGTCGGTGGTGACGCTGTCGCGGCGAACGATGAGGATGCCGGAAGCGCCCGGCCCGCCGATGAACTTGTGCGGCGAGACGACGATGGCATCGATTTCGGCACCGGACGCAGGGGACATGGCAATCGGAACATAGGGGCCGGCGCCCGCATAGTCCCAGATCATCTTCGCGCCGGCGGCCTTGACCATGCGGGTGATCGCGGCCACGTCGCTGGTGATGCCGGTGATGTTTGAGCCGGCCGAAAGCGTACAGACCGTCAGCTCGGGCGAACCGGCATTCAGCGCTTCGCGAAGTTCCGTGAGGTCCGGTCCACCCGCCGGGCACTCGGCGATTTCGACGATCTCAGCGCCGCTTTCGCGCCAGGGCAGGATGTTGGAGTGGTGCTCGTAGGGGCCGATGATGACGCGGACGGTCTTGCCGGCAGCAACCGCGTCGGAAACGCCGACGAGCTTGAGCAGACGGTTGATGCCGGAGGTCGCACCGGAGCCGGTGAAGATCACGGCATGGTCGGCCGTGGCGCCACAGAACTCACCGATCAGCGCCCGCGCTTCCCGGCGCATCCGGGTCATGAAGCCCCCGCAATAGGAGGCTTCCGTGTGGCTGTTGGCGTAGTAGGGCAGGACCTCCTCGAGCACGAAATCCTCGATCACCCGCAACGCGCGCCCGGAGGCGACATAGTCGGCATAAACGAGCGCCTTCGTGCCATAGGGGCCGGCGATCCGGGCCTTCGCTCCGACCAGATCGTCGCGAAGATCGGCGATAAGACCCGGCCGGTTGAGGGATTGGCGGAACCGGGCGAGTGGCGAGAGCGCCTCGCAGGGCTGGTGGACGGCGGGCACGATCATCGCGCTTACTCCTCGGAGCGGACATTGACAGCAATTGTAATCCCGTCCAGGGTCGAAAACTTCACCTATCTTCTGCGGTTTCGTCTAGGAATTGTGTCAAATGATCGAATCTTCGTTCAAAATCGATGCGTTCGATCTGAACATTCTTACCGCATTGCAAAAAGATTCGTCGCTGTCGCAGCGGGATCTGGCCGAAAAGGTCGGCTTGTCGCAAAACGCCTGCTGGCGCCGCCTGCAGCGCCTGCAGGCGATCGGCGTGATCCGGGGCTCGCACGCGGACATCGATCTTGACGTTTTGGGGCTGGATCTGACCGTGTTCGTGATGATCCGCACGCGCCATCATTCCAAGGAATGGAGCGACGGTTTCCGCCAGCATGTCGAGCGACTGCCGGAGGTGATCGATTTCTATCGCATCGGCGGGGATTGGGATTATCTGATCAAGGTGGTGACCCGCGGCATGCGCGGTTATGACGGCTTCTACCAGAAGCTCATCACCAATTTCGACCTCGCCACGGTCACCGGCTTTTTCTCGATGGAGGCGATCATCAACAGTCGCCCCGTGGATTTGAGCCGGTTGAAGTGAGGCGCCGGGTTCCGGCGCCTCATCCTATGCTTACATCACACCGAAGCGCTCGAACGCCTCGACGGTGCTCATGCCGGCCTCGATGGCGAGCCGCACCTTGTTTTCGGTTTCGGCCTTTTCCAGCGCCAAGGCGATCGCCTCGCGCTCCGCCTCTTTCGGGATGACGAGCACGCCGTCGCGGTCGCCGAAAAGGATGTCGCCCGGCCGAATGCGGATGCCGCCGATCTCGATCGGGATATGGTAGTCGACGACCTTGCCGCGCGGCCCCTGGTCCTGGGCATAGGAGCCGTAGCAGAAGGTGGGGAAATCGAGCGCGAGAATGCCGGCGCTGTCGCGGCAATAGCCGTCGCAGATTGCGCCGGCCGCTTTCAGTTTCATGGCCCGCGTCGACATCAGTTCGCCCCAGACGGCGTATCGCGGCGACGAGCCGGAGCAGACATAGATCTCGTTTTCCTTCAGGCTGTCGAGCGCATGGAACATCAGACCAAAGGGCTTGGCGCTGAACTCCGAATGACCGCCGGCCTCCGCCGTCGCGAAGAAATCCGCTTCAAGCACCGGCATCGCGCGGCCGACAGCAACCATGTCGTCGCGCAGCGCCTTGATCTGTGGCGGCAAGAACTGGTGCTGCAAGCCCATCGTGTCGAGAATGTCGCCAACCACGGCCGTGAACAGCCGGCTGCGCATGGCGGCAAAGAGTTGGGTATCGTCTTCAAAATGTTTCATGTCTTCCCTCAAGCCTTATGCGCCATGGCGGTCGCGATGCCCTGCATGACGCCTCTGATTTCCGCGAGACCCTTCAAGCGCCCGATCAGCGAATAGCCGGGATTGATGCGCTCCTTGCCGATGTCGTCGGCGAGCAGATGCCCGTGGTCGGGCCGAAGCGGGATCTGCCAGTCGGTGCGCCCCTCGCGGACGCGGCGCTCCTGCTCCTCCATCAGCGCGAGGATCACCGCCGGCATGTCGCTCGATCCGCCAAGATGGTCGGCCTCGTAGAACGAGCCGTCCTCTTCGCGCTGGACGTTGCGCAGATGGGCGAAATGGATGCGCGGACCGAATTCGCGCACCATGGCCGGCAGGTCGTTATCGGCGCGCGTGCCGTAGGAGCCGGTGCAGAAGGTGATGCCGTTGGCCGGACTGTCGACGGCTGAGAGAATGCGTCTGACGTCGGCCGGCGTGGAGACGATGCGCGGCAGACCGTAGAGGGAAAAGGCGGGATCGTCTGGATGAATGCAGAGACGGATACCGACTTCCTCTGCAACCGGCACGATCTCCTTGAGGAAGCGCGCCAGGTTGTCATGCAGCACGTCGGCGGTGACGCCGTCATATTCCGCAAGGGCAGCGAGGAAGCTTGCCCGGTTGAACTGGCGCTCGGTTGCCGGAAGGCCGGCGATCAGGTTGCGTTCGATCCGGTCGACTTTCGCCTGGTCCATCAGATCGAAGCGCTGGCGGGCGACGAAGATCTGCCGCTCGGAATAGCTGTCCTCGACGCGCGGACGCTTCAGCACGAAGAGATCGTAGGCGGCGAAGTCGACGGCGTCGAAGCGGAGTGCGTAGCCGCCGTTCGGCAAGGGCTGCACCAGCTCCGTGCGCGTCCAGTCGACCACCGGCATGAAATTGTAGCAGACGATGTCGATGCCCGTCCGCGCCAGGGCGCGAAGCGTGTCCTTGTACCAGCCGATGTAGCGGGCACTGTCCGATGTCGCGAGCTTGATCGAGTTGTGCACCGGAATGCTCTCGACGACGCTCCAGCGCATGCCGGCCGCCTCGATCAGCGCCTTCTGCTTCAGGATCGCCTCATCGGACCAGGGCGAGCCGTCGTAGATGTGGTGCAGCGCCGAGACGATCCCCGTGGCGCCCGCCTGCCGGATGTGGCTGAGCGGCACCGGATCGTTTGGCCCATACCAGCGAAAGCACTCTTCCATCATTCTCATGCAGAACTCCTACCCGCTTCCGTGGCTATTGTTGGACCACGTTCGGTAATAATGTCCCATTGGTCCAACAATTCAAGCCTGGAATCGGTGAATTTGCGCGAAAATCGTTGATTCAGATGAGGCCGTCAAATTTTCTCTTGACGGAAACTGCGATCTGGACCAACAAATAAAGCATCGTAGGGAGGAGAGCCGGTGAGCAGTTCGGTACGGGAAGATGCACTGTCAGGCGTGGAAGCCGTCGAGCCGGGCAAGACCTCGGCCGTCGATCGCCTCGTCGAGCAGATCCGCGACATGATCTCCGAGCGTGGCCTTGGTGTCGGCGACGCGTTGCCGACCGAGCGTGATCTCGGCGAGCAGTTCCAAGCGGGCCGCAACACCGTGCGCGAGGCGCTGCAGGTTCTGCGCGCCTATGGCATGGTCGAGACCCGCCCGAAGGTGGGTGCCGTCATCAGTGGCGGCCATGGCGAGGCGATCCGCCGGCTCTTTGCCTTCCATAACGGTATCTCGCCGGACTCGTTTCATGATCTGCAGGGCTTTCGACGCATCATCGAAACCGGTGTCGGCGAACACATCATCCTGACGGCCAGCGACGCTGATTTCGACCGGCTGGATGCGATCAATGCCCGCATTCTGGAGGCCGAGAGCGTCGAGGCGGCCGCGCAGTGCGACTACGAGTTCCACTCGGCGATCGTCGAACTCTCGGGCAACCGCACGACGCTTGCCGCCTATCACATGCTGCGTTCGGTGATCGAGGAGGTCATGCGTCTCGGTAAGGCTGAGCGCCCGGTGCATGCGGCGACCTTCGAGGCGCATTCCGAGATCATCCGGGCGCTGCGGGCGCGCGACCGTATCGCCTATGTCTACCTGATGAGCCGTCATCTGGAGTTCGGCATTCGCTTCGTCGATGCCGCGCCGGGCGGCCTGCAGCCACGATAAGCATTTTGGAGATTGGGTCCGGACCGCGCTTTAGGCGGTGCGGGCAGCCATTTGCCGGATTTTCGCCCGTTGGTCCGGCGGCACGAACAGGGCACTTGGGAGGAGAACCAATATGAGCAATATGAAACGTCTGGCGCTTGCCGCACTGCTTGCAACCGTCAGCTTTGCACCGGGCGCGGCGTTCGCGGGCGGCAAGGCGATCGCCGGCATCGTCTTTCAGCAGGACCAGTATTTCCGCGGCATCCAGATCGGCATGGAAAAGGCGGCGGAAGCCGCCGGCGACGAGCTGCTGGCCGGCAACAGCGACAGCAAGCTGGAGAAGGAAGCCCAGCTGATCGACACCTACATCGCCCGCGGCGTCAATTCGATCGTCGTCGCGCCGCTCTCGGCCGACGCCTCGGTGCCGGCCCTGAAGAAGGCGCGTGACGCCGGCATCACGGTCGTCACCTACGGCACGTCTGCCAATGGCGATGTCGCCCAGGCGACGGTGACGAGCTCGGACCGCGATATCGGCATCGGCACCGGCAAGGCCGCGACCGACTTCCTGAAGACGCTCGGCAATGGCGGCAAGGTCAAGATCGGCACGCTCGCCTTCAAGGCGCTACTGCCGGAACAATCGAACGCCCGCGTCGATGGCTTCCTGAGTGTCGTCAACGATCAGGTCGACATCGTCGCCCAGCAGGATGCCTGGCTTGCCGAGAAGGCGCTGGCCGTCGCCAGCGACATGCTGACGGCCAATCCCGATATCCAGGTGATCTATGCGGCCAACGAAGGCGGCACGATCGGTGCAGTCCAGGCGGTGAAGAAGGCCGGTCTTGAAGGCAAGGTCTTCGTTTTCGGCACCGACGGTTCCGAGCAGCTCGCCAACATGCTGCTCAATTCCGACAACGTGCTGCAGGCAACGACGGCGCAGCAGCCGCTCGAGGTCGGCAAGCAGGCGATCGAAGCGGCGCAGAACCTGCTCGACGGCAAGAAGATCGAGACCAAGGTCAACGTGCCGGTGCTGCCTCTGACCCGCGCCGACACGCAAGCCGTCGCCGCCTACAAGGAAGGCCTCAAGGCCCTGAAGTGATCGGGTTCTGACGTCAGCCGAGCGGCGGGACATCGCGCCCGCCACTCCCTCGTCTTGCACAGCAGGAAATCCGCATGAGCTATCCGCAACCGAGTTCAGCCGCGTTGCAAGGGGTGCAGGGACGGCTGGACTTTCGGGCCGTGACCAAGCGTTACGGCCCGACTGTCGCCCTCTCTGAATTCACCCACAGCTTCGCTCCCGGCCAGGTTCATGCCCTGATGGGCAAGAACGGCTCGGGCAAATCGACGCTCGTCAAGCTGCTTGCCGGCGTCACCGAGCCGACATCGGGCACGATCAGCGTCAATGGCGAGGATCGCCATTTCACCTCGCCGCACGACGCCTTTGCCGCCGGCATCGTCACCGTGCACCAGGAGCTTTCGCTGGTGCCGGAGCTTTCTGTCGGCGAAAACATCTTTCTCGGCCGGCTGCCGCATCGGCGTCGGGCCGGCTTCAGCGTCGTCGACTGGGCGGGCCTGCACAAACGCGCCGGCGAATTGCTTGCCGACATGGGGCTCGCAATCGATTCCCGCCAGCCGGTTTCGGCGCTGAGCGTCGGCCAGCAGCAGGTGGTGGAGATCGTCAAGGCGATGTCCTTCAACCCGTCGATCCTGCTGCTCGACGAGCCGACCTCGGCGCTGGCGTCGCGCGAGGTCAAGCAGCTCTTCGCGTTGATCGAGCGGCTGCGCGCCCGCGGCGTGACGATGATCTACATCACCCACCGCATGAGCGAGCTTTTCGAGATTGCCGACACCTGTACGGTGATCCGCGACGGCCACTACATCGGCGCGGTCGAGATGAAGGCGACGACGCCGTCGGCGATCGTCGGCATGATGTTCGGCGATGCCGCCCGTGCGACGCGGCCGCCACGGCGCACACTCGATCGCACCAGGCCGGTGCTCGAAGTGCGCGACCTTAGCCGCTCCGGGCATTTTCAGAATGTCTCTTTCGATCTCTATCCCGGCGAAATCCTCGGTATTGCCGGCCTGCTCGGCGCCGGGCGCACCGAACTGATGCGGGCGATCTTCGGCGCCGATCGGATCGATGGCGGTAGGGTCACATTCGATGGTCGCGACATGACCGGCGCGAGCCCGCGCGACATGCGCAAGGCGGGGCTCGGCTACACGCCGGAAAATCGCAAAGAGGTCGGCCTCGTGCAGTCGCTTTCGACCGCCGACAATCTCTGCATGGCAAGCCTCGGCCCGATCTCCAACAAGGGCTTCATCTCGCGCCGGCGCGAGCAGCCGCATGTGCGCCGCCAGATCGCCGATCTGCACATCAAGTGCGGCGATCCGGAGCTGCCGGTGTCGTCGCTATCGGGCGGCAACCAGCAGAAGGTGGTGATCGGCAAGTGGCTGAACCGGCAGCCGTCGGTGATGTTCTTCGATGAACCGAGCCGCGGCGTCGACGTCCAGGCCAAGCGCCAGATCTTCGACATCATCTGGCAAAAGGCCGCCGACGGTCTCGCCAGCATCTTCGTTTCGACGGAGCTTGAGGAGGTGCTTGAGGTCGCCGACCGCATCCTCGTCATGCATCACGGCGCCGTCGTCGCCGAGGTGGATCCGACGAAAACCGACCTGACCGAACTTTACGGCCTGTGCATGGAAGGGGCCAAGCAATGACACTCGTAAGCCAGACCACGGAAGGCGGCGGGCAGAACACCCCGCTCAAATTCCTGAAAACCTACCCAATGGAGATCATTCTCGCCGCCTTGGTGATCTTCCTGATCTTCGTCGCACCGGGCTTTGCCTCCACCAGCAACGTCTTGAACGTGCTGCGCACGGTCTCGATGCTCGGCATCATCGCCTTCGGCATGACGGCCGTCATCATCAGCGGCGAGATCGACCTCTCGGTCGGCGCTGGTGCTGCACTTGCCGGCTGCATCGTCGCCTGGTTCGCCGACCGCTTCACCGATGTCTTCGGTGACTGGGGCGCGGTCACGGTGGGTTTTGCCGCGGCGTTGCTGCTCGGCTTCTCGCTCGGCTATCTCACCGGCCGCTTCCGGCAGTGGTTCAACGTGCCGACCTTCATCACCACGCTGGCGCTTTTTGCAGCGCTTCGCGGTGTTGCCAATCTGATCACCGGCGGCTTCCCGATGTCGTCTTTCCCGCTCGGCTTCGATTTCCTCGGCGGTGGTTACCTCTTCGGCATCCCGTTCCCGGTCTATATCTTCGCGCTGACCTTTGCGGCCATGCACTTCCTGATGAAGTACACGAGCTTCGGCCGCGAGGTTTATGCGGTCGGCGGCAACATGGAGGCGGCACGCCTTTCCGGCATCGACATCTGGAAGGTGAAGGCGCTGACGCTGGGCCTGACGGGGGCGCTCACCGCCGTCTCCGGCACGCTGATCGCCTCGCAGATCGGGGCCGGCACCGGGACGACGGCGACCGGCATGGAACTCGACGTGATTGCGGCCGTGATCATCGGCGGTACCTCGCTCTTCGGTGGCAAGGGCCGCATCTGGGGCACGCTGATCGGGGTGTTGTTCCTCGGCTGCATCTCCAACGGCATGACGCTGATGAATGTCAGCGAATATTGGCAATACGTCGTGCGCGGCGGGATCATCCTCGGCGCCGTGCTCCTGAACCAGGTTCTGGAACGGGTGCGCTGAGACCGGTGCGGGGTGTCCGCATCCCGCTCCCCCTTATGAGTAACGATCACGCTTATGATCTCGGGTCGACGCCGGCCCGGATCATCGCGATCCATCGCGGAGACAATCATGACTGAATTCAAGGGAAAAGTGGCACTGGTCACCGGCACGTCCGGCATCGGGCTTGCCTCGGCAATCCGGCTCGCCTCGTCAGGCGCGACTGTGCTTGCCTGCGGCAACGATGTCGCCACCAACGAGATCTTCGATCGCATCGCCAGAGAGCGCGACCTGCCGATGTCGACGCGGCTGACGGATGTCTCCGTGGAGACGGAAGTGGAAGCGGCCGTGCGCGAGGCGGTGCTGCGCCACGGCGGCCTCGACATCATCGTCAACGCTGCTGCCGTGCATCCCTATGGCACCGTTCTCGATACCAGCGCCGAGACCTTTGCCCGCTGCCTCGCGGTCAACGTCGGCTCGATCTACCTCACCGGACGCTTCGGCATTCCGGAGATGATGAAGCGCGGCGGCGGCGCGATCGTCAACATCTCCTCGGTGCAGGGCCATGCCTGCCAGCAGAACGTCGCGGCCTATGTCGCCTCCAAGGGCGCGATCCATGCGCTGACCCGCGCCATGGCGCTCGACCATGCGGCCGCAAGGGTGCGCGTCAACTCGGTCAGCCCCGGCTCGGTGCGCACGCCGCTGCTTGCGCTCGCGGCCCGCACCTATGGCGGCGAGGGCGTCAGCGAGGCGGAAGCTTTCGCCCGCTTCGGTGCCGCGCACCCGATCGGCCGCATTGGCGAGCCGGAGGAGGTGGCCGAACTGGTCGCCTATCTCGCCTCGGATCGCGCCGCCTTCGTCACCGGCTCGGACTTCCGCATCGACGGCGGCCTCACCGCCGGCATCGGCGTCAAATAATCGGATAGGAAAAGACAAGATGAAAATCGGCCTTGGGCTCTACCGGGAACAACTCACCCCGGATAACTTTCAGTTTGCCGTGCAGGCGGGCGCCACCCATGTCGTCGCGCATCTGACCAACTATTTCGCCGGCAAGGACCCGAAGATCGACAGTGGCGATCAGGGCGGCTGGGGTGATTGCTCCGGTGATCGGCTCTGGACTTATGAAGAGCTGTCGGCGCTGGTGAAGGATATCAGGGCCGGCGGCCTTGAGATTGCGGCGATCGAGAATTTCTCGCCGCGTTTCTGGCATGACGTGCTGCTCGACGGGCCTGAGAGGGCGTCGCAGATCGAGGGGCTGAAGCAGCTCATTCGCGACGCCGGGCGGGCGGGGATCCCTTGCATCGGCTACAATTTCTCGCTCGCCGGCGTCTATGGCTGGACCCGTGGACCCTATGCCCGCGGCGGTGCGGAATCTGTCGGCTTCGGCGTCGAAAACAGCATTGCGCCCAGTCCGGATGCACCGATCCCCGACGGCATGATCTGGAACATGCGCTATCGTCGCGGCGTCGCCGGCGCCGCTTCCGTTTCCGTCAGCTCGGCGGAACTCTGGGAGCGCCTCAGTCATTTCCTGAAGGAGGTCGTGCCGGTCGCCGAAGAGGCGGGTGTCGTTCTCGGCGCCCACCCGGATGATCCGCCGGCCGAGGAACTGCGTGGCACCGCGCGGCTCGTCAACCGTCCGGAGAAATATGATCGGCTGATGTCGATCGTCGACTCGCCCTCGAACGGGCTCGAACTCTGCCTCGGCTCGCTGCAGGAAATGCCGGGCGGCGACATCTACGAGCATGTCCGCCGCTTCGCCCGCTCCGGCCGCATCGGCTACATCCACTTCCGCAACGTGCGCGGAAAGATGCCGCGTTATGTCGAGACCTTCGTCGACGAGGGCGATATCGACATGGCCGAGATCATCCGCATCCTGCGCGACGAGAACTATCAGGGCGTGATGATTCCCGACCATACGCCGGCCATGACCTGCAGCGCCTCCTGGCATGCCGGCAAGGCTTTCGCGCTCGGCTACATGAAGGCGCTGGTGCAGAATGCCGAGGCGCTCGGCCCGTCGCGGTCGATCCCGACAAGCATCGCAGCGGAATAGGAGGCGGAGATGGCCCGTGAGCTTGTCTGCGTCGCGCCTGTCGGCGACCGCTGCGGAGAGGGCGCCGTCTGGTCGGCGGACGAGGCGGCGCTCTACTGGACCGACATCAACCGGTTTCTGATCCATCGCTATGACGAGGCAACGCGAGCGGTCCGGACGTGGCTGTTCGACGAGCCAGTGGTGGCGATCTCGCTGACCCGTGAAGACGGACGGCTGCTGGTCGCGCTCGGTTCGAAGCTCATCTGGTGGTGGCCCGAAACCGACCGACAGGAGGATCATGGCTTCGTCCTGCCCGGTTCGCCACGCGTTCGGCTGAATGACGGCCGCGCCGATCCCCTCGGAAATTTCTGGGTCGGCTCGATGAAGAACAACGTTCTTCCCGATGGCCAGCTTGGCGACGTTGCCCCGGGCGAGGGCATCCTCTACCGGATCGCAGCCGACGGGTCCGTCACCGAACGGCGGCACGGGCTCGGCATTTCCAACACGCTCTGCTGGAGCCCGGACCGGCGCACCTTCTATTTCGGCGATACGCTGGCAAACGAGGTCTATGCCTTCGACTATCATGCCGCGGACGGCTCGATATCCGGCGAACGACCTTTCTTCACCGGTTTCGACCGCGGCGCGCCCGACGGTTCGGCGATCGACAGCGAAGGCTTCCTCTGGAACTGCCGTTATGGCGGTGGCTGCATCGCCCGCATCGCGCCCGATGGGAGCCTTGCCGAGGCGATCGACATGCCGGTCACCAACATCACCACCTGCACCTTCGGCGGTGCCGACCTGAAGACGCTCTACATCACCACGGCCGGGGGAGGGCCAGCCGAGCGCCTTGCCGGCAGCCTCTATGCCATGCGCGTCGAGGTCCCGGGCATGCCGGAAAATCGGTATGGGGCGGCAACACGGTGAGCGCAGAGACAACACGGCGCGCGCTTGCCTGGGCGCATGGTTGCCTCTCGGTTCAGTCGCTCGGCGGCATGCTCGGCCCGGTGCTGTTCGTGCTGCCGGATGGGCGCCAGGTTAGCCCCTTGCATGTGGCGCCCTGGGGCAACGATCCCGAGCGGGAGTCGCTTCCGGAAATCCTGAGGGAGCTGCGCGGCGAGTGGCCATGCGTGCCTTTCGGCAGTGACGCGGACCGCACGCTGCCCGAGGGATGGTCGGCGACCGGCGAGAGCTTCGCTGGCGCCGGTGTGCCGCATGGCCATAGCTCCAATGTCCATTGGGAGTGGGGCGCCTGCGACGACCGCCAGATAACGCTGGAATGCCATTATCCGGAGAACCATCCGATCCGAATGTTGCGGCGGCGGATCGTGCCGGATCCCAATGCGGCGGCTGTCGACCTCACCTTGGAAATCGAGGCACGGCGTCCGTGCCGCCTGCCGATTGGTCTGCATCCGACGTTCCGGCTACCGAGCCGCCCCAGCTCGGTTGCCATCGAGCCGGGTGCTTATGACCAAGTCTGGAGCTTTCCCGGCGATGTCGAACCGGGCGCGGCTCTGTTTTCGCCCAACCGGCAGTGGTCGTCGCTCGGTAAGGTCGAGACGCGCGGCGATGCGAGCATCGAGGCATCGCAGGTGCCGCTCGTCGAAGAGACCGAGGACCTGCTGCAGCTCTCCGGTATCGATGGCAGCTTGGCGCTCCACTACCGCGACGAGGGTTTTCGCGCGCGGCTTGCCTGGCAGAAGGAACATTTTCCGAGCCTGCTGCTCTGGTTCAGCAACCGCGGACGCAAGGCCTATCCCTGGAACGGGCGACACGTGGCGCTCGGCGTCGAACCGGTCGCTTCTGCCTTCGATCTCGGACCGGCGGTCTCGACAGCCGACAATCCCATCGCGGTATCGGGCGTTGCAACGGCAATTGCCTTCGAACCCGGCCAGACATTCACCACCCGCTACCGGCTGTCCGTCGAAGCCGCTCCGATCGGCTGAACGGCGTTCGCCCGGACCAATACAACTGAAAGGCCAAGAGAATGAAATTGCTGCGTCTCATCGTCGGCGGCTCCGCCGTGCCCTGTATCCTCGACGCCGAGGGCAAGGCACGAAACGTGTCTTCGCTCGTTCGGGATTTCACGGCGGAGACCTTGCCTGATGTCTTGGCGGTGCTGTCCGGTGTCGATCTCGCGGCTCTGCCCGTGGTTCCGGTGGTCGATGCGGACATCCTGCCGCCGGTCGCAAGGCCCGGCACGATCTGGTGCGTCGGCCTCAACTACTCCGACCATGCGGAAGAAGCGGGACTACCGGTGCCGTCCGAACCGATCCTCTTCAACAAGGCGTCCGGCACCTTTTGCGGTCCGAACGCGCCGCTTCTCTACTCCGAAAACATGTCGAAGCTCGACTGGGAGGTCGAGCTCGGCATCGTCATCGGCAAGCGCGCACTCGGTATTTCTCGTGACGCGGCCATGGACCATGTCTTCGGCTATACGGTCGTCAACGATGTCTCCGAACGGGCCTGGCAGATGGAGCGCGGCGGGCAGTGGGTGAAGGGCAAGAGCTTCCCGAACTTCTGCCCGACGGGCCCCTGGCTCGTGACGAAGGACGAGGTGCCGGATCCGCAGACGCTGTCCATGTGGCTCGACGTCAACGGCGAGCGCATGCAGGCGGGCACGACCGCTCGCATGATCTTCGATGTCGCGACCATCGTCTCCTACATGAGCGAGTTCTGCGTGCTGGAGCCCGGCGATCTCATCTGCACCGGCACGCCGCCCGGCGTCGGCATGGGCAAGAAACCGCCGCGCTACCTGAAGCCCGGTGACGTAGTGGAACTTTGTATCGATGGCCTCGGCCGCCAGCGCCAGGTCGTTCAATCCCTCTAGACATGCGGAAGGATCTCACCATGAAGGAAAAGTCGGGACGATTGGCCGGGCGCGTTGCCGTGGTCACGGCGGCCGGCCAGGGCATCGGCCGCGCCGTCGCCAAACGGCTGATGGCCGACGGTGCCGAGGTCCACGCCAGCGACATCAATGTCGACCCGCTCGCCACCCTCGACGTTGCTGCGACGACCCGGCTCGATGCGACGGATCATGGGGCCGTCAGCGCCTACTTCGAAGCCTTCGAGCGGGTCGATATCCTCGTGCACGCGGTCGGCTACGTGCACCAGGGCACGATCGAAGAGTGCTCGCCCGCCGACTGGCGGCGCTCGGTGAACATCACGCTCGACAGCGCCTATAACGTCATCGCCGGCGCAATCCCCAACATGAAGGCCAATGGCGGCAGCATCATCACCATCGGATCGGTTGCCTCCTCGATCAAGGGTTTCCCGCGGCGTGCCGCCTATGGCGCCGCCAAGGGTGGCGTCATTGGTCTCACCAAGGCGGTGGCAGCTGACTACGTTTCTCAGGGCATTCGCTGCAATTCGGTCTGCCCCGGCACTGTCGCATCACCCTCCCTGGAAGAGCGCATCGGCGAACTTGGCGAAAAGCTTGGAAGCCGGGATGAGGCTTACCGGTCCTTCATCAGCCGCCAGCCGGCCGGCCGGTTCGGCACGGTCGAAGAAGTCGCCGCCATCTGCGCCTTCCTCGCCTCCGACGAGGCGGCCTTCATTACCGGCCAGGCAATCAACATAGACGGCGGCATCACGATCTGAGACGCCGCATTCTCGCAAGGCCGTAAACGCAAAACACCTCCGGATGCGCTCCGGAGGTGTTCGTTTTCGTAGGCCTGCTGGCGCCGGCATCTGATCGGTCGTCGCTTACGCCGATAGCGCCTTGAACTCGGCAAGGATGGCGTCGCCCATCTCCGTGGTACCGACCTTCTTCGCGCCCTCGGCCATGATGTCGCCGGTGCGGATGCCCTGGTCGAGCACGGTGG
>NZ_JTLA01000288.1:0-259 GCF_000799055.1 Ensifer sp. ZNC0028 | reverse complement strand
CCTAACCGATAGACGAAGGGCGCACTCGCTGTGTGGGCGCCTTATAACCAGCGACTCTGGATACCGCAAGCGCCAATCTCACGATTTTTGTGATTTTCCTGTTCAAAATACCAGGAAAGATTCATGCCGGCACAAGGCAGAAATGCGGGTGCCGAAACGCGCGTTAAATAGCTGTTCCAACGACAGAAAATCGATTTCGAATTGGGGGGGGTGTTCAACACAGTGGCACGCCCTAGGGGAGTCGAACCCCTCTTCCCAG
>NZ_JTLA01000287.1:348-521 GCF_000799055.1 Ensifer sp. ZNC0028 | reverse complement strand
TCGAAGGCCGGATCGACATCATCACCGGCACGCTCGGCAAGGCGCTCGGCGGTGCCTCCGGTGGCTACACCTCGGCCAAGGCGGAAGTGGTTGACTGGCTGCGCCAGCGCTCGCGTCCCTATCTGTTTTCCAACACGCTGGCGCCGGTGATTGCCGCGGCATCGCTCAAGGTC
>NZ_JTLA01000287.1:0-338 GCF_000799055.1 Ensifer sp. ZNC0028 | reverse complement strand
GTCTGCGATCTCGCCGACAAGTACGGCGCCATGGTCATGGTCGACGACAGCCATGCGGTCGGCTTCGTCGGGAAGAACGGTCGTGGCTCGGCCGAGCATTGCGGCGTCGAAGGCCGGATCGACATCATCACCGGCACGCTCGGCAAGGCGCTTGGCGGTGCCTCCGGTGGCTACACCTCGGCCAAGGCGGAGGTGGTCGACTGGCTGCGCCAGCGCTCGCGTCCCTATCTCTTCTCCAACACGCTGGCGCCGGTGATTGCCGCGGCATCGCTGAAAGTGTTCGACCTGATCGACAACGGCGATGCGCTTCGCGAACGGCTCTATGCCAATGCCAGCCT
>NZ_JTLA01000286.1:0-201 GCF_000799055.1 Ensifer sp. ZNC0028 | reverse complement strand
CGTCCTGGTCATGGGTGACGAAGATGGTGGTGTGGCCGGTGCGGTCGTGAATGTCGCGCAGCCACTTGCGCAGCTCTTTTCTGACCTGCGCATCGAGCGCGCCGAAGGGTTCGTCGAGCAGAAGCACGTTCGGTTCGACCGCCATGGCGCGGGCAAGCGCCACGCGCTGGCGCTGGCCGCCCGACAGCTGCGCCGGATAGC
>NZ_JTLA01000285.1:0-262 GCF_000799055.1 Ensifer sp. ZNC0028 | reverse complement strand
CCCTTGCCCAGGAGATGGCGGCACGCATGCTGAAGAAGGGCGTCTACGTCATCGGCTTCTCCTTCCCGGTGGTGCCGAAGGGCCAGGCGCGCATTCGCACGCAGATGTCGGCGGCCCACAGCGAAGCGGACGTCCGGCGGGCGATTGCCGCCTTCGAAGAGGTCGGTCGCGAGTTGGGCGTGATCTGAGGGAAAGAGTTCGCTCGATCTGAAAGAAGCCCCTCACCCTAACCCTCTCCCCGCAGGCGGGGAGAGGGGACGTG
>NZ_JTLA01000032.1:0-31249 GCF_000799055.1 Ensifer sp. ZNC0028 | reverse complement strand
TGATGACCGGCAAGGCGATCGCGCGGGCAACGGGCAAGCCGCTCTATGCCGTCAACCATCTCGAGGGCCATGCGCTGACGGCGCGGCTGACCCACGGGCTCTCCTTCCCCTACCTGATGCTGCTCGTCTCCGGCGGCCACACCCAGCTCATCCTCGTCAAGGGTGTCGGCGACTACGAGCGCTGGGGCACGACGATCGACGATGCGCTCGGCGAGGCCTTCGACAAGACAGCCAAGCTGCTCGGCCTTCCCTACCCGGGTGGTCCGGCGGTGGAGCGGGCAGCGCTTGTGGGTGATCCGCAGCGTTTCGATTTTCCGCGCCCGCTCGTCGGCGATGCCAGGCTCGACTTCTCCTTCTCCGGATTGAAGACGGCGGTGCGCCAGGCGGCGCAATCGCTGGAGCCGGTCACGGAGCAGGACATCGCCGATATCTGCGCCTCCTTCCAGCGGGCGATCTCGCGCACGCTCAAGGATCGCGTCGGTCGCGGCCTGAAGCGCTTCAAGGCGGAACATGGCGGTGTTGCGCGCCCGGCGCTGGTGGTGGCTGGCGGCGTTGCCGCCAACCAGGTGCTGCGGGCGACGCTGCAGGAACTCTGTGACAAGAACGGCTTCGAGTTCATTGCGCCGCCGCTTTCTCTCTGCACCGACAACGCGGCGATGATCGCCTGGGCCGGTGCCGAACGGCTGGCGGCAGGCATGGCAGCCGACGGCCTTGATGTCGCGCCGCGCTCGCGCTGGCCGCTCGACGCCCAGGCGCAGGCGCTGCTCGGTTCCGGCAAACGCGGCGCCAAGGCGTGACAAGATTTAGAGCATACGGATAGAGCATGAACGACATTTCCAAGAACGGGCCGAAGATCGTCGTGGTCGGCGCTGGCGCCTTCGGCACCGCGCTCGCCGCGGTTGCCGCCTCGGCTGAAGGCAGCAACGTGACGCTGCTGGCCCGTCGTCCGGAGATTGCCGAAGCCTGCCGCGACAGCGGCCGCAATGAGGATGCCCTGCCGGGTATCGACCTGCCGGCGGCGTTGAAGCATACGGCCGATGTCTCCGTGCTCGCGGACGCCGAAGTCGTGCTCTTCGTCATGCCGTCGCAGGCGCACCGGGATGCGGCACGGCAGTATGGCCCTCAGATCAACGCTGCAGCCACGATCGTCACCTGTGCCAAGGGCATGGAGCAGGCGACCGGCCGCTTGCTGACCGACGTGCTGGCGGAGGAACTGCCCGGCCGTTCGATCGGCGTGCTCTCCGGTCCCGGTTTTGCCGCCGATATCGCCAAGGGCCTGCCGACCGCGATGGTAATCGCAGCGGCCGATGCAGCGACGGCAACGATGCTGGCCGAGGTGCTCTCGGGCCCGACCTTCCGGCTTTATCCGTCCGAGGATCGCATCGGCGTGCAGCTCGGCGGCGCGCTGAAGAATGTGCTGGCGATCGCCTGCGGCATCGTCGAGGGTGCGGGCCTTGGCGACAGCGCCCGTGCCGCGCTGATCTCGCGCGGCCTTGCCGAGATGTCGCGCTTCATTGCTGCCGAAGGCGGCGAGGCCGATACGGTGCGTGGTCTTTCCGGGCTTGGCGATCTCGTGTTGACGGCGACCAGCCACCAGTCGCGCAACCTGCGTTTCGGCATCGCGCTCGGCAAGGATGGTCGGGCCAGCGGGCGCAAGGGCGAGCTGGTCGAAGGCGCGTTCGCCGCATCGGTCGCCGCGCGCGTTGCCCATGATCTTGGCGTCGAAATGCCGATCACCGAAGCGGTGGCGGCGATCATCGACGGCAAGCTCGATGTCCGAACCGCGCTCGAACAGTTGATGACCCGCCCGATCACCCAGGAATGAAGGGAGCGGCGGACTTTCGCTCGCACCCGCGCCAACGAAAACTCTAGGAGGAAGCATGCTCTTCGCACTTCATTGCACCGACAAGCCAGGCGCGCTGCAGCTTCGGCTCGACACCCGTCCCGATCACGTCGCCTATCTCAACGATCTGAATGCCAAGGGTATCCTGAAGATGGCTGGCCCCTTCCTCGGCGACGACGGCAAGCCGACCGGCAGCCTGGTGCTTGTCAAGGCTGAGACCATCGACGAGGCGCGGGCGATCGCCGAAGCCGATCCCTATGCCAAGGCCGGGCTCTTTTCCAATGTCGAGATCAAGGCCTTCAACTGGGTCTTCAACAATCCGGAGGCTTGAGACCAAGATGGCCCATTGGCTCTACAAATCCGAACCCTTCAAGTGGTCCTGGCAGATGCAGAAGGATGCAGGCGCCAAGGGCACCGAATGGACCGGCGTGCGCAACTACCAGGCGCGCAACAACATGCGGGCGATGCAGATCGGCGACAAAGGCTTCTTCTACCACTCGAACGAAGGGCTGGAGATCGTCGGCATCAGCGAGGTCTGCGCGCTGTCGCATCCGGACTCGACCGCCGAGGGCGACGCCCGCTGGGACTGCGTCGATATCCGCGCCGTGATGGACATGCCGCGGCCGGTGACGCTGAAGGAGATCAAGGACAATCCGAAGCTCGCCAATATGTCGCTCGTCACCTCCATGCGCCTGTCTGTGCAGCCGGTGACCGAGGACGAGTGGATCGAGGTCTGCCGCATGGGCGGGCTCGACAATCCGCCGCGCTAGTCCTGTTTTCCGCCTGTCCGGGACGCTCGGGCAGGCGCGGAGAGTTTCGTGAAGACCGATCCGGAAAGCTTCATCCTCGAAAACACCGACGTGCTCACGCCGCCGCATGTGCCGGAGATCCGCCTGCACCTGGCGACGGAGGCGCATGAACTCTGGCTGAAGACCGAGGAAGAGTTGCAGGAGATCGGCCTGCCGCCGCCGTTCTGGGCCTTTGCCTGGGCCGGCGGGCAGGGGCTCGCCCGTTACATCCTCGATCACCCCGAGGTCGTGCGCGGCCGCCGTGTCGTCGACTTTGCCTCCGGTTCGGGTCTGGTGGCGATCGCGGCGATGAAGGCGGGCGCAGCATCGGTGCTCGCCGCCGATATCGACCCCTGGGCGGAAACGGCCGTCCGGCTCAATGCCGCACTCAACGACGTCACCCTTTCCTATACTGGCGACGATATCACCGGCCGCGACCTTGAAGCCGAGGTCTATCTCGCCGGCGACGTCTTTTACGACAAGGCTTTTGCCGACCGGTTGAAGCCGTGGTTTTCGGGGCTTGCCGCAAGTGGCGCCTCCGTGATCGTCGGCGATCCCGGCCGTTCCTACTGCCCGCGCGAAATGATGACGTCGCTTGCCACCTACGAGGTTCCCGTCACCCGGGCGCTGGAGGACAGCGAGGTCAAGCGCACCACCGTCTGGCGCTTCGGCACAGGCGTACATGATAATCGTGCCCGCATCTCCGACGATACACCCGATCTTCGAAGCCGCTGACCTGACAGCCTGACAAGGCCCGTCGCCGCGATTACCGGCGGATGACGCAGACGCCGTGTTCGTAGGTGCAGGAGCTGTTCATCGTCTGTGGCGTGACGTCGATGATCTTGCCGCGTCTCGCCTCGGGCTGAGGCGCAAAGTCTGCCTCATCCGCATAGCCGTAGTCGCCTTCCTGGCTGAAATAGATGCCGTTGCCGACATCGACATAGGCGGAAATCCCGCCGACATAAGTGCCGATACCGGGAATGACATCCGGATATTCATCGCCGCCGTAATAGTTCGGGCGATAGTCACGGCCCTGGTTGTTCGATGTCCAGATCTCCCGCCCGGCCTGATCGCGCATCCATCCGCCGCCGTTGCCCCAACGCTCGGGATAGGCCCGATATTGCGGCAAGGGGACATGGCGGGTGCGGGTCGAGACTTGCGGCGGCACGTCATAGATGCCTGGGCGACCGTCGTGCCTGCGGGCGTCGGATGTCCAGTAGTCGCGACCGGCTCCGTCGCGCACCCATCCGCCACGCTGCTCCGACCGTCCGGCATAAGCGCCGGGGTAGGGGCGGTAGCGCGGCAGGCGAACGTGCCGGGTGCGCGTGTTCACTTCCGGCGGGCCACCGTTGGACGCCCAGTCTCGGCGCGGTCCGCGATGGCGGTCCCAGTCGTTGCGATAACCCATGCGATCGAAATCGTGACGAGGATAGAAACGATCGGCATTCATCCTGACATGGCGTGTTCGCGTCTGCGCCTCCGGCAGTCCGCCCCGGTCTCGAGCTTCCATCGGAATGTAGCTGGTGGCGATGACCAGGCCGGCAAGCGCTAGCACTTTGGTCGCATGGATTGCCCTGAACAGAATCATTCTGCCCGCCCTCCGGGTGACGCTTAACAAATCGTTAAGGGCACTCTGGGCCACATCGGCGGGAAAGTCACGGAATTGCTTGGCTTTTTGTCGCTATCGTTAACGCCGGCCCATGTCTCCGGCTGGCAGGAAAATGGCGCAATTCGTCTAATCGATTAAATTGATTTTGCACCGCAAACACACTTGTCGTTAAGCTTTATGGTGATTAAAGGTCCGAATGACTGAATTGCGCACAATCAGGTGCGATACCGGACTAAAATCGTCCAGTTTTTTGGGCGGAAATCCGGGCATTCCGTGAGGTTCCGATGACGAATGTCACAAGAAGCCGGCCACTCTCGCCGCATCTTCAAATCTATAAACCTATCCCGACAATGGTTATGTCCATTGTGCACCGCATCACTGGTGGCGCGCTCTACTTCGGGACTATCCTCGTTGCCTGGTGGCTGATCGCCGCCGCGTCGGGCGCTGCCTATTACGACTGGGTCAGCTGGCTGTTCGGTACGCTGATCGGCAAGCTTGTGCTGTTCGGCTATACCTGGGCATTGGTGCACCACATGCTCGGTGGCTTGCGCCACTTCGCCTGGGATCTCGGCTACGGCTACGAGAAGCACTTCGCCACCAAGATGGCCAAGGCAACGATCATCGGTTCGGTGGCGCTGACGCTGCTGATCTGGGTGGTCGGCTATCTCGTTCGCTGACTGAGGGGAGAATTCTTATGGATATGCGCACTCCTCTCGGCAAGGTTCGCGGTCTTGGCTCGGCCAAGGAAGGCACGGATCATTTCTGGCGCCAGCGCCTGACGGCCGTCGCCAACGTTCCGCTGTTGATCTTCTTCGTCATCTTCCTCGTTCGCTACGCAGGCGCCCCTTACGCGGATGTCCTTGCCGCGCTGGCGAACCCCTTCGTCGCCGTCGTCATGGCGCTCGTCGTGCTCTCGGGTCTCGTTCACATGCGGCTCGGCATGCAGGTGATCATCGAAGACTACGTGCATGGCGAAGGCATGAAGATCGTGCTTCTCATGCTCAATACATTTTTCACGATCGCGGTTGGCGGGCTCTGTCTCTTCGCCATCCTGAAGATCGCTTTTGCAGGGTAATTTCGCCATGGCATCGAACAGTTCACCCGCTGCAAACGGCAAGGCCTATCAATATGTCGACCACGCCTTCGACGTGGTCGTCGTCGGCGCCGGCGGCGCGGGCTTGCGCGCGACCCTCGGCATGGCCGAGCAGGGTCTGAAGACCGCCTGCATCACCAAGGTCTTCCCGACCCGCTCGCACACGGTTGCCGCCCAGGGTGGTATTGCCGCCTCGCTGCAGAACATGACGCCGGACAGCTGGCAGTGGCACCTCTACGACACCGTCAAGGGCTCCGACTGGCTCGGCGACGTCGACGCCATGCAGTATCTCGCCATGGAAGCGCCGAAGGCGGTCTATGAGCTCGAGCACTATGGCGTGCCGTTCTCGCGTAACGCCGAAGGCAAGATCTACCAGCGGCCGTTCGGCGGCCACATGCAGAACTACGGCGAAGGTCCGCCGGTCCAGCGCACCTGTGCTGCTGCCGACCGTACCGGCCACGCCATCCTGCACACGCTCTATGGTCAGTCTCTGCGCAACAACGCCGAGTTCTTCATCGAGTATTTCGCGCTCGACCTGATCATGTCGGATGACGGCCGCTGCACCGGCGTCGTCGCCTGGAACCTCGACGACGGTACGATCCATCGCTTCTCCGCCAAGATGGTGGTGCTTGCGACCGGCGGCTACGGCCGCGCCTACTTCTCGGCGACCTCGGCGCACACCTGCACCGGTGACGGCGGCGGCATGATCGCACGCGCCGGCCTGCCGCTGCAGGACATGGAGTTCGTCCAGTTCCACCCGACCGGCATCTACGGTGCGGGCTGCCTGATCACCGAAGGCGCACGCGGCGAAGGCGGCTATCTCGTCAACTCCGAAGGCGAGCGCTTCATGGAGCGCTACGCGCCGTCCGCCAAGGACCTTGCCTCGCGCGACGTCGTCTCGCGCTGCATGACGATGGAAATCCGCGAAGGCCGCGGCGTCGGCAAGAACAAGGACCACATCTTCCTGCACCTCGATCACCTCGATCCGGCCGTTCTGCACGAGCGCCTGCCGGGCATCTCGGAATCGGCGAAGATCTTCGCCGGTGTCGACGTGACCCGCGAGCCGATCCCGGTTCTGCCGACCGTGCACTACAACATGGGCGGCGTGCCGACCAACTACTGGGGCGAAGTGCTCAACGCCGACGCCCAGAACCCGGAGCGCATCGCGCCCGGCCTGATGGCCGTCGGCGAAGCCGGCTGCGCCTCGGTGCACGGCGCCAATCGCCTCGGCTCCAACTCGCTGATCGACCTTGTGGTCTTCGGCCGTGCCGCCGCCATCCGCGCCGGCCAGGTCATCGACCGCAACGAGCCGGTGCCGGAACTCAACAAGGCCGCCTGCGACCGGATCATGGACCGCTTCGACCGCCTGCGTAACGCCAACGGCTCGACGCCGACGGCAGTGCTGCGCGAAAAGATGCAGCGCGCCATGCAGGAAGACGCGGCCGTGTTCCGTACCCAGGAATCGCTGGAATCGGGCTGCAAGCGCATTTCGGCGATCTGGAAAGAGATGCCCGACATCAAGGTCACCGACCGCTCGATGATCTGGAACTCGGACCTCGTCGAGACGCTGGAACTCGAAAACCTCATGGCCAACGCCATCACGACGATCTACGGCGCCGAAGCGCGCAAGGAGAGCCGTGGTTCGCACGCCCGCGAGGACTACACCGAGGGTCCGCTCGGCGGCCGCGACGACGTCAACTGGCGCAAGCACACGCTCGCCTGGGTCAACGAGGCCGGCGACGTCAAGCTCGACTACCGCCCCGTCCATACCGACCTGATCGCCGACGGCATCGATCCCAAGAAGATCGAGCCGAAGGCCCGCGTCTATTGATCTTGAGGAACAAGCCACATGGTTGAACTCGCTCTCCCCAAGAACTCGCAGATGACGGAAGGCAAGGTCTGGCCGAAGCCTGCCGGCGCGACCAACGTTCGCGAATATCGCATCTATCGCTGGAACCCGGATGACGGCGCCAATCCGCGCATCGATACCTTCTATATCGATGTTGACGATTGCGGCCCGATGGTGCTCGACGGTCTGCTCTACATCAAGAACAAGATCGACCCGACGCTGACCTTGCGCCGCTCCTGCCGCGAAGGCATCTGCGGCTCCTGCGCCATGAACATCGACGGCACCAACACGCTCGCCTGCACCAAGGGCATGGACGAGGTGAAGGGCGCAGTGAAGGTCTATCCGCTGCCGCACATGCCGGTTGTGAAGGACCTGGTTCCCGACCTCACCAACTTCTACGCCCAGCACCGCTCGATCGAGCCCTGGCTGAAGACGGTATCGCCGACGCCGGCCAAGGAATGGAAGCAGAGCCACGAGGACCGCCTCAAGCTCGACGGCCTCTACGAGTGCATTCTGTGCGCCTGCTGCTCGACTTCCTGTCCGAGCTATTGGTGGAACGGCGACCGTTACCTCGGTCCGGCGGTTCTGCTGCAGGCCTATCGCTGGCTGATCGATAGCCGCGACGAAGCGACCGGTGAGCGCCTCGACAACCTCGAGGATCCCTTCCGCCTCTATCGTTGCCACACGATCATGAACTGCGCCCAGGCCTGTCCGAAGGGCCTGAACCCGGCCAAGGCGATCGGCGAGATCAAGAAGATGCTGGTCGAGCGTCGCGTCTGATCGGTCGGACCGGAGATGAAGTTTTGGAAACGGCGGGCCATGGCTCGCCGTTTTCTGTTTTGCCCCTCTCCAGGGCGGCGGACAATTCGTGATTGTGCCGGCGCGGGAGAGGTGGGTTGCCGGTCGGAGGTGAGGATACCTGACGAGGCCGTGGCCGCGCGATCCGGCCGTTCGGACGTTTCAATCCTGCAACAGGTCGCCAGGAATCGTCGTCCCTTGATTTGTCAGGTGGATTTGCTGTATTTCGGCCTATATTATCGCGTTGCATCATGGTTCGCGGACACGAACAGGAGTAGGGATATGCGGGTAATTCATGCGGCGGCGGGGCTGGCGGTTGTGCTTGCGCTGACCGGATGCCAACGGACGTCGATGGGCGGTTTCAGCTCCCAGGACGCCTCGCCCGCTCCCATCCAGGCAGCACCGGTTCCGTCGGTTTCGTCGAACCAGCTTCCGGCGCCGACCGGAAACACCTCACAATTCCCGGCTGCACCGACGAGCGGCACGGCGATGCCCGGTACGGTTCAGCAGCCCGGCACGCAGGTCGCTGCGGCGGCGGGCGGCGGACTTGACGTCACCAAGGAATCGATGGTCGGCAACTGGCGTGTTTCGAGCGCCGGCAGCTCCTGCGACATGTTCCTGACGCTCACCAATCTCGGTTCCGGTTCGCGCGGCGGCACTCGCGGCTGCGCCGGCGAGCTGACGACCATGGGCTCCTGGGAAGTGGCCGGCAAGCAGGTGGTCCTCAAGGATCGCAACGGCAATGCCATCGCTCGCCTCTACAAGACGGCCGACGCCCGTTTCGACGGCTCGACCAATGGCGGCCAGCCGGTCAGCCTCAGCCGCTGAGGCCTCTCCAGCCCGGTCTCGTGCCGGGCTTTTGTTTTCCGTCCCATCTCGGGTGAGACGTGCTCAATCCTGACGACAGCATTTACCGCAAGCTCGAAGCGCTCGTCGCGAGCGGCGAGCGCAAGCGTGACCCCGCGCAGTTTACGATCGCCCGGCGGTTCGATCACCTCTCCGCCGAGCTGCTCGCCAGCCGTCCGTCGCGCAAGACCAATGCGCTCGGCTGGCTGTTTGCCTCGCGCAAGAAGGACCATCCGCCGGTCAAGGGTCTCTACATCCACGGGGGTGTCGGGCGCGGCAAGACCATGCTGATGGACATGTTCTTCGACGCGGTGCCGATCCAGCGCAAGCGCCGGGCGCATTTCCACGAGTTCATGGCCGATGTGCACGAGCGCATCTACAAGCACCGGCAAAAGCTGAAGAACGGCGAGACCAAGCAGGCCGACCCGATCCCGCCGGTCGCCTCGGAACTCTTCGGTGAAGCGCGGCTGCTCTGCTTCGACGAGTTCACCGTAACCGATATCGCCGATGCGATGATCCTCGGCCGCCTGTTCGGCGAACTCTTCGCCAAGGGCTGCGTGCTGGTCGCGACCTCGAACGTCGCGCCCGACGATCTCTATCGCGACGGCCTCAACCGCGGCTTGTTCCTGCCCTTCATCGATCTCCTGAAGGCGAATGCCGAGGTCATCTCGCTGGACACGGACACCGACTACCGGCTGACGAAGACCGATGGCAGCCCGGTGTGGCTCTCGCCGCTCGGGCCCGAGGCCGATGCGGCGATGGCGAAGGCCTGGGCCCATGAGACCGCCAATGCACCGGCCGCTCCGGCGGAGGTGCCGCGCAAGGGGCGCAAGATCCCCGTGCCGGCCGCGTCCGGAAAGAGTGCGCGCTTCAATTTCGCCGACCTCTGCCAGCAACCGCTTGGGGCTGCGGACTATCTGGCGATCCTCGAGCGCTATTCGACGATCTTCGTCGACCATGTGCCGCATCTCGGTCCGCACATGCGCAACGAGACCAAGCGGTTCATCCTCTTGGTCGACACGCTCTACGACAACGGTGCCCGGCTCTTTGCCTCGGCCGCGGCGCAACCGCAGGATCTGCTGACCCAGAAGAAGGGCACGGAAGGCTTCGAATTCGACCGTACGGTTTCGCGGCTGATCGAGATGCAAAGCGAGGAATATGCCGCCGCGCACCCCGCCAATATTGCTGTTTCGTGACGTGATCGTGGCGAAAACTCTTACGTTTACGTAAGAATTTTATGATCTAACCGATTGAAATTACTTCGCCAAAAAGTATCGATTGATATTTTAACGTTTGCCGTTTAATGGCTTGCGGCGAAGGTTTGGCGTTTGCCGCGTTCCAGGCCTCGATCAGATTTGGGATCACAAAGGAAGCACTTTCATGGCGCGCAACAAGATCGCACTTATCGGTTCAGGGATGATTGGTGGTACGCTGGCACATCTCGCCGGCCTGAAGGAACTGGGCGACATCGTCCTCTTCGACATCGCCGACGGCATTCCGCAGGGCAAGGGTCTCGACATCGGTCAGTCCTCCCCGGTCGAAGGCTTCGACGTGAACCTGACCGGTGCCAGCGACTACTCCGCCATCGAAGGCGCCGACGTTTGCATCGTCACCGCCGGCGTTGCCCGCAAGCCGGGCATGAGCCGCGACGACCTGCTCGGCATCAACCTCAAGGTCATGGAGCAGGTCGGCGCCGGCATCAAGAAGTATGCCCCGAACGCCTTCGTCATCTGCATCACCAACCCGCTCGACGCCATGGTGTGGGCGCTGCAGAAGTTCTCGGGCCTGCCGAAGAACAAGGTCGTCGGCATGGCCGGCGTTCTCGACAGCTCGCGCTTCCGCCTGTTCCTGTCCCAGGAATTCAACGTTTCGGTCCAGGACGTCACCGCCTTCGTTCTTGGCGGCCACGGCGACACCATGGTACCGCTCGCCCGTTACTCGACGGTTGCCGGCATTCCGCTGACCGACCTCGTGCAGATGGGTTGGGTCACCAAGGAGCGCCTGGAAGAAATCATCCAGCGCACCCGTGACGGCGGCGCCGAAATCGTCGGTCTGCTCAAGACCGGTTCGGCCTACTACGCACCGGCCGCTTCGGCGATCGAAATGGCCGAGGCCTACCTGAAGGACAAGAAGCGCGTTCTGCCTTGCGCTGCGCACCTGACCGGCCAGTACGGCGTCAAGGACATGTATGTCGGCGTTCCGACCGTCATCGGTGCCGGCGGCGTCGAGCGCATCATCGAAATCGATCTCAACAAGGCCGAGAAGGAAGCGTTCGACAAGTCCGTCGCTTCGGTCGCCGGTCTTTGCGAAGCCTGCATCGGCATTGCGCCGAGCCTGAAGCAGTAATCGCGTCCCGCTGAGCGGACGCTCCGTCGCCGCTCGGCCTCTTTGTTTTTGCCGCATTGGTGCGGGTAGGTGCCCCCACCTGCCCGCACAATGCTCCAGACAGGAAAAACACCATGAACATTCATGAATACCAGGCCAAGGCTCTCCTGAAGAGCTACGGCGCACCGGTCGCGGAAGGTGTCGCGATCTTCTCGGCTGACGAAGCTGAAGCCGCTGCAAAGTCGCTCCCGGGCCCGCTCTACGTGGTCAAGAGCCAGATCCATGCCGGCGGCCGCGGTAAGGGCAAGTTCAAGGAACTGTCCGCCGACGCCAAGGGCGGCGTTCGTCTTGCCTTCTCGATCGACGAAGCCAAGGCTCATGCCAAGGAAATGCTCGGCAACACGCTCGTCACCGCCCAGACCGGCCCGGCCGGCAAGCAGGTGAACCGCCTCTACATCGAGGACGGCGCCGACATCGAACGCGAACTCTATCTGTCGCTGCTCGTCGACCGCTCGGTCGGCCAGGTTGCCTTCGTCGTTTCGACGGAAGGCGGCATGGACATCGAGGCTGTTGCGCACGACACGCCGGAAAAGATCGTCAACGTCGCGATCAACCCGGAAGCCGGCGTCACTGCCGCTGATCTTTCCAAGCTCACGGCGGCCCTGAAGCTCGAAGGCGAAGCCAAGGCTGACGCCGAAAAGCTCTTCCCGATCCTTTACAGGGCCTTTGTCGAGAAGGACATGAGCCTGCTCGAGATCAACCCGCTGATCGTCATGAAGAATGGCCGCATGCGCGTTCTCGACGCCAAGGTTTCGTTCGACGGCAACGCGCTGTTCCGCCACGACGACATCAAGGCGCTGCGCGACGAAACCGAAGAAGACGCCAAGGAAATCGAGGCCTCGAAGTGGGATCTCGCCTATGTCGCGCTCGACGGCAACATCGGCTGCATGGTCAACGGCGCCGGCCTCGCCATGGCGACGATGGACATCATCAAGCTCTACGGCAAGGAGCCGGCGAACTTCTGCGACGTCGGCGGCGGCGCCGGCAAGGAGAAGGTTGCGGCTGCCTTCAAGATCATCACGGCCGACCCGAAGGTCGAGGGCATCCTCGTCAACATCTTCGGCGGCATCATGAAGTGCGATGTCATCGCTGAAGGCGTCGTTGCGGCCGTGCAGGAAGTCGGCCTCAAGGTTCCGCTGGTTGTTCGTCTCGAAGGCACGAATGTCGAGCTTGGCAAGAAGATCCTGAACGAATCCGGCCTGGCGATCACCGCCGCCGACGATCTGGACGATGCTGCCAAGAAGATCGTCGCCGCGATCAACGGCTAACTGAAGGACCACCTCATGTCGATTCTCGTTAACAAGAACACCAAGGTCCTCGTTCAGGGCCTGACCGGCAAGACCGGCACCTTCCATACCGAACAGGCGCTTGCCTATTACGGCACGCAGATGGTCGGCGGTATCCACCCGAAGAAGGGCGGCGAAACCTGGACCGGTTCCAAGGGCGAAACCCTGCCGATCTTCGCCTCGGTTGCCGAAGGCCGTGAGAAGACCGGTGCGGACGCATCCGTGATCTACGTTCCGCCGGCAGGCGCCGCGGACGCGATCATCGAGGCGATCGACGCGGAAATCCCGTTCATCACTTGCATCACCGAAGGCATCCCGGTCGCCGACATGGTGCGCGTCAAGGCTCGCCTCGACCGCTCCAAGTCGCGCCTGCTCGGCCCGAACTGCCCCGGTATCCTGACGCCGGAAGAATGCAAGATCGGCATCATGCCGGGCTCGATCTTCCGCAAGGGTTCGGTCGGTATCGTCTCGCGCTCCGGCACACTGACCTATGAAGCCGTGTTCCAGACCTCCAACGAGGGCCTCGGCCAGACGACGGCTGTCGGCATCGGCGGCGACCCGGTCAAGGGCACCGAGTTCATCGACGTGCTCGAGATGTTCCTGGCCGACGAAGCCACGACCTCGATCATCATGATCGGCGAAATCGGCGGCTCGGCCGAAGAGGATGCTGCACAGTTCCTCATCGACGAAGCCAAGAAGGGCCGCAAGAAGCCGATGGCCGGCTTCATCGCGGGCCGTACCGCGCCGAAGGGCCGCACCATGGGTCACGCCGGCGCTGTCGTTTCCGGCGGCAAGGGCGATGCGGAATCCAAGATTGCAGCGATGGAGCAGGCAGGCATCCGCGTGTCGCCTTCGCCGGCTCGTCTCGGCAAGACGCTCGTCGAAGTCCTCAAGGGCAGATCGCAAGACCTCTGACCGGGGCGGAGCGATCCGGCCCGGTCAATCTGCAGTCCGCGTGTTTCCTTGGCTGATTGAAGATCAGGATACGCGGCAATGAAGTGCCACGGTGACCCGCCGCGTCCTCGAGGATGCGCGGCATCGTAGGAAAAAGGCCCGGCGCCCGGACGCGCCGAACGAACATGAACGACCGGGATACCCGGCAACCCAACTTCAGTCAGGAGGCGGACAGATCAGTCCGCGTGAGACCATGACAAGGCAAGAGGCCAACGAGCAATTCCAGCTCACTTCGTTTCTGGACGGCGCCAACGCCGCCTATATCGAGCAGCTCCATGCACGCTACGAGGCGGACCCGGCGTCCGTGTCGGCCGAATGGCAGGCCTTCTTCAAGGCGCTCGCCGACCGGCCGGAAGATGTGGTGAAGGCAGCCAAGGGCGCCTCCTGGAAAAAGAACAACTGGCCGATCCCGGCCAATGGCGAACTGGTCTCGGCGCTCGATGGTGACTGGGGCACGGTCGAAAAGGTCATCGAGAAGAAGGTCAAGGCGAAGGTTGAGGAAACGGCTGCCGCCACCGGTACCGTTGCCAGCGCCGCCGACATCCACCAGGCGACGCGCGATTCCGTCCGCGCCATCATGATGATCCGCGCCTACCGCGCCCGCGGCCACCTGCATGCCAAGCTTGACCCGCTCGGCCTCGCTGCCGCGGTTGAGGACTACAACGAGCTGTCGCCGTCGAACTACGGTTTCGAGGACAAGGATCTCGACCGCAAGATCTTCATCGACAACGTGCTCGGCCTCGAATACGCGACCGTTCGCGAGATGGTCGAAATTCTCGAGCGCACCTACTGCTCGACGATCGGCGTCGAGTTCATGCACATGTCCAACCCGGAAGAGAAGGGCTGGATCCAGGAGCGCATCGAAGGTCCGGACAAGGGCGTCGACTTCACCCCCGAAGGCAAGAAGGCAATCCTGCAGAAGCTGATCGAGTCGGAAGGCTTCGAGCAGTTCATCGACGTCAAGTACAAGGGCACCAAGCGCTTTGGTCTCGACGGCGGCGAATCGCTCATCCCGGCGCTCGAGCAGATCATCAAGCGTGGCGGCCAGGAAGGCCTCAAGGAAATCGTTCTCGGCATGGCCCACCGCGGCCGTCTGAACGTGCTTTCCCAGGTCATGGCAAAGCCCCACCGCGCCATCTTCCACGAGTTCAAGGGCGGCTCCTACGCACCTGACGACGTCGAAGGTTCGGGCGACGTGAAGTACCACCTCGGTGCGTCCTCGGACCGCGAATTCGACGGCAACAAGGTTCACCTGTCGCTGACGGCGAACCCGTCGCACCTGGAAATCGTCAACCCTGTGGTCATGGGCAAGGCCCGCGCCAAGCAGGACCAGATGGCGACCGTGTTCGAAGGCGACATCATTCCGCTGCGCGAACGCTCCAAGGTCATGCCGCTGCTGCTGCACGGTGACGCGGCCTTCGCCGGCCAGGGCGTCATTGCCGAAATCCTCGGCCTTTCCGGTCTGCGCGGCCACCGCGTTGCCGGTACGGTTCACTTCATCATCAACAACCAGATCGGCTTCACCACCAATCCGGCCTTCTCGCGCTCGTCGCCCTATCCGTCCGACGTCGCCAAGATGATCGAAGCGCCGATCTTCCACGTCAACGGCGACGATCCGGAAGCGGTCGTCTACGCGGCCAAGATCGCCACCGAATTCCGGATGAAGTTCCACAAGCCTGTCGTCATCGACATGTTCTGCTACCGCCGCTTCGGCCACAACGAAGGCGACGAGCCGGCGTTCACGCAGCCGAAGATGTACAAGGTCATCCGCGGCCACAAGACGGTCGTCCAACTCTATTCGGACCGACTGATCGCCGAAGGCCTGATCTCCGAAGGCGAAGTCGAAAAGATGAAGGCCGACTGGCGCGCCCACCTCGAGCAGGAGTTCGAGGCCGGCCAGTCCTACAAGCCGAACAAGGCCGACTGGCTCGATGGTGCCTGGTCTGGTCTGCGCTCGGCCGACAACCAGGACGAACAGCGCCGCGGCAAGACCTCGGTACCGATGAAGCAGCTGAAGGAGGTCGGCCGCAAGATCTCCGAGATCCCGGCAGGCTTCAACGCGCACCGCACGATCCAGCGCTTCATGGAAAACCGCGCCAACATGATCCAGACCGGCGAAGGCGTCGACTGGGCCATGGCTGAAGCGCTCGCATTCGGCACGCTCTGCGTCGAGGGCACCAAGATCCGCCTGTCGGGCCAGGACTGCGAACGCGGTACCTTCTCGCAGCGCCACTCGGTTCTCTACGATCAGCAGTCCGAAGAGCGCTACATCCCGCTCGCCAACCTGTCGCCGACCCAGGCGCGTTACGAAGTCATCAACTCGATGCTTTCGGAAGAGGCGGTTCTCGGCTTCGAATACGGCTACTCGCTCGCTCGTCCGAACGCGCTGACCCTCTGGGAAGCCCAGTTCGGCGACTTCGCCAACGGTGCGCAGGTCGTCTTCGACCAGTTCATCTCGTCGGGCGAACGCAAGTGGCTGCGCATGTCGGGTCTCGTCTGCCTGCTGCCGCACGGCTATGAGGGCCAGGGTCCGGAGCACTCGTCGGCTCGCCTCGAGCGCTTCCTGCAACTTTGCGCCGAAGACAACATGCAGGTCGCCAACGTCACGACGCCGGCGAACTACTTCCACATCCTGCGCCGCCAGGTGAAGCGCGACTTCCGCAAGCCGCTGATCCTGATGACGCCGAAGTCGTTGCTGCGTCACAAGCGTGCGGTCTCAAGCCTGTCGGAAATGGCCGGCGAGAGCTCGTTCCACCGCCTGCTGTGGGACGACGCCGAGGTGATCAAGGATGGCCCGATCAAGCTGCAGAAGGACTCCAAGATCCGTCGCGTCGTGCTCTGCTCGGGCAAGGTCTACTACGACCTGCTCGAAGAACGCGAAAAGCGCGGCATCGACGACATCTACCTGCTGCGCGTCGAACAGCTCTATCCGTTCCCGGCCAAGGCGCTCATCAACGAGCTCAGCCGTTTCCGCAACGCGGAGATGGTCTGGTGCCAGGAAGAGCCGAAGAACATGGGCGGCTGGTCGTTCATCGACCCGTACCTGGAATGGGTTCTCGCCCATATCGACGCCAAGTATCAGCGCGTGCGCTACACCGGCCGTCCGGCCGCTGCATCGCCGGCGACGGGCCTGATGTCGAAGCACCAGGCGCAGCTTGCCGCCTTCCTCGAGGACGCGCTGGGGGGCTGATGCTCCCCTCGCTCTGAGCCAATAGAAACAGATATCTGATCAACGGAACAAAAATCATGGCAACAGAAATCCGCGTTCCCACCCTTGGCGAATCCGTCAGCGAAGCGACCGTCGGCACCTGGTTCAAGAAGGTCGGCGACGCCATCAAGGCCGATGAACCCCTGCTCGAACTCGAAACAGACAAGGTGACGATCGAGGTTCCGGCGCCGGCCGCAGGCACGCTCTCTGAAATCGTCGCGCAGGCCGGCGAGACCGTCGGTCTCGGCGCGCTGCTCGGCCAGATCGCTGCAGGTGCCGCCGGCGCCGCTGCGGCTCCGGCTGCTGCCGCTGAAAAGAAGGCCGAGCCGGCTGCTGCCGCTCCGGCTGCCCCGGCTGCTGTTGCAGCACCTGCCGCCTCGTCGATGCCGCCGGCACCGTCGGCCGGCAAGCTGCTTGCCGAAAACAATCTCTCGGCCGACCAGGTCGACGGCTCCGGCAAGCGTGGCCAGGTGCTGAAGGGCGATGTGCTTGCTGCCGTTGCCAAGGGCATCTCGACCCCGGCCGCGTCCGAGCCGGCCAAGGTCCAGGCCCGTGCACCTTCGACGGCGGAAGACGTCGTTCGCGAAGAGCGCGTCAAGATGACCCGCCTGCGCCAGACGATCGCCCGTCGCCTCAAGGACGCGCAGAACACTGCTGCCATGCTCACCACCTACAACGAGGTGGACATGAGCGCCGTCATGTCGCTGCGCAACAAGTACAAGGACATCTTTGAAAAGAAGCACGGCGTGAAGCTCGGCTTCATGGGCTTCTTCACCAAGGCCGTCACCCACGCGCTGAAGGAAATCCCGGCCGTCAACGCCGAGATCGACGGCACCGACATCATCTACAAGAACTACTGCCACATCGGCGTCGCCGTCGGCACGGACAAGGGTCTTGTCGTTCCTATCGTTCGCGATGCCGACCAGATGTCGATCGCCGAGGTCGAAAAGGACATCGGCCGTCTCGGCAAGGCTGCCCGTGACGGCGCGCTGTCGATGGCCGACATGCAGGGCGGCACCTTCACCATCTCCAACGGTGGCGTCTACGGCTCGCTGATGTCCTCGCCGATCCTCAACGCACCGCAGTCGGGCATCCTCGGCATGCACAAGATCCAGGAGCGTCCGGTCGCCATCGGCGGCCAGGTCGTCATCCGTCCGATGATGTACCTCGCGCTCTCCTACGATCACCGCATCGTCGACGGCAAGGAAGCCGTGACCTTCCTCGTCCGCGTCAAGGAAAGCCTGGAAGATCCGGAACGTCTGGTTCTCGATCTCTAATATCCGCAAGCGGCGGGGGGCTCTTTGGCGCCCCCGCCGATCGCCGTGTGCAAGCACGCGCGGCGAAGACTGTCTCTGCGGCCTGGCCGGGGAGGGTGGCCCTCGGGGCCGATGATGCCGATCCGAACCGCTCCTGCGATTGCGAGGGATGATGGAAGCCGCTGCAGCGTCGACTGAAATCTGGGTGCTTGGCTGGAGCGTGGTATTCCTGATCGCGCATATCCTGGTGCAGGCGCTGTCGCTCGATCTGTCCGGCGATTTCACGATCAAATACCTGCTCGGCCCGCGCGACGAGCAACGGGCGCCCAAGAGCGTGGTGTCCGGTCGTCTGCTGCGCTCGCTTCACAACATGCTGGAGACCTATCCGGCCTTCGTCGCTCTGGCCCTTGCGCTGGCGATGACCGGCAAGACCGGTGGTCTTGGCGCCATCGGTGCGGCGACCTGGCTTCTGGCGCGGGTGGTTTACACCGGCCTCTACGTGGCCGGCGTTCCGGTTCTGCGTACCCTCGTCTGGTTCGTGTCGATCATCGCGCTTGTGCTGATGGTCGTCAGGCTCATGGCATAGCATCCCGGCGACAAGGCAAGAGGAGACTGGCATGGCATTCGGACCCGACGTTCCGCCGATCCAGGCGCATATCTGCGTCAAGGACGGGCTTGCCGCCATCGCTTTTTACGAGAAGGCGCTCGGTGCGGTGAACACCTTCCACGCGATGGCCGAGGACGGCAAGCGCGTCATGCACGCCAATCTGGCGATCCACGGCGGCGAAGTGATGCTGCACGACGAGTTCCCCGAATTCGGCGGCAGCGTGCTGTCGCCCAACACGATCGGCGGCACCGGTGTCGCGATCAGCATCAACCTGGCGAAGCCGGCCGACGTCGACGCTGCCTATGACCGGGCGATGGCCGCCGGGGCATCGACAGTTCTGGAGCCGCAGGATACCTTCTGGCACGCACGCTACGCGCGCATAAAGGATCCCTTCGGCCACGTCTGGGCCTTCAACGCACCGGTCGCAAACCCATGAGCCAGTATTTTTTCGAACTCGCATCGCTGATGGCGATCTTCGCCTTCGCCATCGTCTCCCCCGGCGCCGATCTCGCCATGGTCATGCGCCAGTCGATCGTGCATGGCCGCCGTCCGGCGATCATCACGTCCTTCGGCATCGGCACGTCGCTGATGTTCCATGTGACCTACACGATCCTCGGCCTCGGGCTGATCATTTCGCAGTCGATCTATCTGTTCAACATCGTCAAGTGGTGCGGCGTCGCTTACCTGATCTATATCGGCATCAAGGCGCTGCGCGCCGGCCAGACGGAGATCAGGGTCGACCACACGGAAGGCAGCGCGTCGGCCAAGGGCCAGTCGGCGGCCAAGGCCTTCGGCCTCGGCTTTGCCGCCAACGCGCTCAACCCCAAGCCGGTGTTCTTCTTCCTGTCGATCTTCTCGACGGTCGTTCACGCCCATACGCCGATGATGATCAAGTTCGGTTACGGCCTTGTCATGGCGACCTGCCTGATCGCGTGGTTCGTCGGCGTCAGCATGTTCATGACGACGCCGCGCATGCGCGCCGCCTTCACTCGCGCCAGCAAGTGGATCGACCGCGCCAGCGGCGTGGTGTTCATCGCGCTCGGCCTCAAGCTTGCGACGGAGAAGGCTGTCTGATCATGCGCTCCGGTCGTCTCCTTTCAGCCCTGTTCGGCCTTGTCTTTGCTGCGCCGGCGATCGCCGCCGACTGCAAGCAGTCGCACGCGATCTACGGCGACCGCGACGGGGGCTATGAACTGCGCTTCGAGCCGGTCGGATCGGCGAGTGCGGCGACCAGCAACCACTTCAAGGTGGCGGTGCTGAAGCCCGGCCTGCTGCTCGACGGCGTCGTGATGCCGGCGGGCGAACCGGAGCGGGCGACCGGGCTGATCATGCACAATTGCCCGGAGGGGGATGCGACCGGCGAGGAGCTGCGTGCCTGCACGGTGTGGCAGGGTGTCGTCTACGCGCTCGACAAGGCCGGCGCGATCAGCGAGATCCCGCAGGAGACCGAGACGGCGGCCGAGCAACTGCTGCTTCCCGATTTCGGGCCGTCGCTTCGCGCGTCGACCGCCTGGGGCAAGGGCAAGGCTGAAGCCGACAGCTGGGATGCGTTCACCTTCAAGGGATGCGCCGCATGAGCGCTGGCCCTGTTCTCCTCGTGACCGGCGGCAGCCGCGGCATCGGCGCGGCGATCTGCCTTGGCGCCGCAAAAGCCGGCTGGCGGGTCGCCGTCAACTATGCGTCGAACCGCGATGCGGCCGATGCGGTCGTCGGCGCGATAGAGCGGGCCGGCGGCACGGCGATCGCGGTTCAGGGCGATGTCGGCTCCGAGGCGGATATCCAGGCGATCTTTGCGGCTGTCGATGCCGCCTTCGGTCGGCTGGACGGTCTCGTCAACAATGCCGGCATTGTCGGCCCGACCGAACGGGTCGACGAAATGTCGCCCGAACGGCTTGAACGCATGTTCCGCATCAACGTCACCGGTTCCATCCGCTGTGCAGCGGAAGCCGTCCGGCGCATGTCGACACGTTACGGGCACCACGGCGGCGTCATCGTCAACATCTCCTCGGTCGCTGCCACGCTCGGCTCGCCAGGACAATATGTCGACTATGCCGCCTCGAAAGGTGCGATTGACACGTTCACCGTCGGCCTTGCGCGCGAGGTCGCGACCGAGGGCATCCGCGTCAACGCGATCCGCCCCGGCATCATCGATACCGAGATCCATGCCTCCGGCGGCCTGCCGGACCGGGCGCGTGATCTCGCCTCCACCATTCCCGTTCAGCGACCCGGCACGGCCGAGGAAGTCGCTGACGCGGTTCTCTACCTCCTGTCGGATAAGGCGACTTATGTGACGGGGGCAATTCTCAATGTCAGCGGCGGACGGTAACCGTCCTGAAGGAAGGATATTCTAATGGCTTATGATCTCATCGTTATCGGCAGCGGCCCCGGCGGCTATGTCTGCGCCATCAAGGCGGCCCAGCTCGGCCTGAAGGTTGGCGTCGTCGAGAAGCGCGCCACCTACGGCGGCACCTGCCTCAACATCGGCTGCATCCCGTCGAAGGCGCTGCTGCATGCTTCCGAGGTGTTCCATCAGGTCGCTCACGGCGTCGATACGCTTGGTGTCGAAGTCGCAGCGCCGAAGCTCAACCTCGAAAAGATGATGGCGCACAAGGACGCGACCGTTAAGGCCAATGTCGACGGCGTCTCGTTCCTGTTCAAGAAGAACAAGATCGACGGCATCCAGGGCACCGGCAAGGTGCTCGGCCAGGGCAAGGTCTCCGTCACCAACGACAAGGGCGAGGAACAGATCCTCGAAACCAAGAACATCGTCATCGCCACCGGCTCCGACGTTGCCGGCATTCCGGGCGTCAAGGTCGACATCGACGAGAAGGTCATCATCTCGTCCACCGGCGGCATCGCGCTCGAAAAGGTTCCGGCCAACATGATCGTCGTCGGCGGCGGTGTCATCGGTCTCGAGCTCGGCTCGGTCTGGGCCCGTCTCGGCGCCAAGGTCACCGTTGTCGAGTATCTCGATTCGATCCTCGGCGGCATGGACGGCGAAGTCTCCAAGCAGTTCCAGCGCATGCTGGCCAAGCAGGGCATGGACTTCAAGCTCGGCGCCAAGGTGACCGGCGTCGTCAAGGACGGCAAGGGCGCCAAGGTGACCTTCGAGCCGGTCAAGGGCGGTGACGCCGTGACGCTCGATGCCGACGTGGTGCTGATCGCCACCGGCCGCAAGCCCTACACCGACGGTCTTGGCCTTGCGGAAGCGGGCGTCGTCATGGACCAGCGCGGCCGCGTCGAGATCGACAATCACTTCCAGACGAGCGTCGCCGGCGTCTTCGCGATCGGCGACGTCGTTCGCGGCCCGATGCTCGCCCACAAGGCGGAAGACGAAGGTGTTGCCGTTGCCGAGATCCTCGCTGGCCAGGCCGGTCACGTGAACTATGACGTGATCCCCGGGGTCGTCTACACCCAGCCGGAAGTCGCCTCGGTCGGCAAGACCGAGGAAGAGCTGAAGGCTGCGGGCGTTGCCTACAAGGTCGGCAAGTTCCCGTTCACCGCCAATGGCCGCGCGCGGGCGATGCAGGTTACCGACGGTTTCGTCAAGATCCTCGCCGACAAGGAAACCGACAAGGTGCTCGGCGGCCATATCGTCGGCTTCGGCGCCGGCGAAATGATCCACGAGATCGCCGTCCTGATGGAATTCGGCGGTTCGTCAGAAGACCTCGGCCGCACCTGCCACGCGCACCCGACCATGTCGGAAGCGGTCAAGGAAGCGGCACTTTCGACGTTCTTCAAGCCGATCCACATGTAAGGATCCTGCAGGGGGCTGCGATCACGCCGCCCCCTGTTTCCGGCCGCGTTTCCTGCGTGCCGGCTGGCCCTTGTGGCCATTGCTCACCTCTGTCGCGTCAGCGCCCGCTGACATTGTCGCCATCGGCATTCCTGTTCGCCAAGCGACCGTATCATTCTTCTGAAGCAGACCTGAGGGCGTGGAAACGCTCCTCGAACTCGCGCCTCAGGCTGCGCCGTGCCTCGGCAGCGCGCTGCCGGCGTTTGCGGTCGGCCGTGTCGGTGACAAGGGTCGGAACCGGTGTCGGGCTGCCGTCGGCATCGACGGCGACCATGGTAAAATAGCAGGAATTGGTGTGGCGGCGTTCGCCGCTGCGGATGTTTTCGGCCTCGACCCGGATGCCGATTTCCATCGAGGTGCGGCCGGCATTGTTGACGGCTGCACGGAAGGTGACGAGCTCGCCGACATGGATCGGCTGGCGGAAGGTGACCTGGTCGACCGAGAGTGTCACGGCATATTGCTGCGAATAGCGCGAGGCACATGAGAAGGCGACGCGATCGAGGAGATTGAGCAGCGCGCCGCCATGGACCTTGCCGCTGAAGTTCGCCATATCCGGCGTCATCAGCACGACCATTTCGAGTTCGCGTGTGTCGTAGCTGGTTTCCATTGTCCATCTCCAGATTTGCAGCGTTCCGCCTGAGTTATGCAGCTTGTCGGAGCGAAGGGAAGGGGCGGAGTGGGGGCTCTCGACGAGGGGATGTGACGATTGGCCCGAGGGCTGCGACAAGCGGTCTTCTGTCCAGGCACGGGGGAGGGCGCAATCATGTCCGAAAGGACAGACGACGCGCGCGTCAGGAGGAAAGAGGAAAGATGAAACCGAGAGCCGTGGCCATATCGTTGCCGAGCCGGCACCTACCGGATGCTGATTGGGCCGACCGCTTCGAGCTTGCGCTTGACGGCAAGGGCGTGACCGCGGCCGAAGCCGCCGAACGTTCGCTTGGCCGGTCGCCGCGGTGGGTCCGCGTGCTGCTAGGCCTGCGCAACCGCATCGTCTCGGTCGTCGGCCTGAAGTCGGCGGCGCCCTCCAGCCGCCTGGGGCTGATCGGGGCGTTTCCTGTCGTATCGAAGAGCGATGACGAAGTGGTGCTCGGCTTCGACGACAAGCATCTCGATTTCCGCATCGTCGTCGATGTCAGGGCGGGATCCGCGGTTAACCAGATCGTCGGCGTCACCACGCTCGTGCGCAGGCACAACACGCTCGGACGGGTTTACCTCATGGCCGTTACGCCGTTTCACAAGGCGATCGTGCCGACACTTCTTTCGCGGGTGGCAGGTCCCTAAGCCCGGACTTCGGTTTTCAGCCCGGACAAAAGCAGGTCGAGATTGTCGCGTGCGCTGGTGAGGCGCAGGGCCGGATCGTCCGCCTCGGCAATCCAGAGCGCCGCGTCGGTGAGCGCGCCATTGATCAGCCGCGCCAATGTCTCGGCGTCTCCTTTCCGCACGACGCCGACGGCCATCATCGCCGAAAGCCTGGCGGCAAGCGAGGCGAGGCATTGGCGCCGGCTCGGTTCCAGCACGCTCGCGCCGAGTACGGCCGGGGAATCCTTCAAGACGATCTGCCGGATTTCCGGTTCGAGCGCCATCTCCAGATAGAGCCTGCAGCGGCGCACGAAGCCGTCCCACGGGTCCGGGGTCGCGGAGGCTGCGTCGAGCCGTGTATCCATCTCGCCGTCCAGGGTCTCCACGACCGCACGCAGCAGGCCCTTCTTGTCGCCGAAGTGATGATAGAGCGCGCCGCGCGTGAGCCCGGCGGCGGCGGTGAAATCGTCCATCGACGTCTGCGCGTAGCCGCTTCGGGTGAACGCTTCCCGGGCAGCGGCGATCAGCTTTGCTCTCGTTTCCGCGATCATGTCGCTGCGCGCGCGCCTTGTCATCGGCAACTCCATTTGCATACGGTGCGTATGTTAATTGACATGCGTGGCGTATGTCAATATCACTTGCATACGCTGCGTATGTTAATGCGACGGCGCTAAAACACCCATTGCAGGAGCTTCCATGGCCAATCCCTACGCACAGATCTTTGCCGCCAAAGGCACGGTGGGCTTCACCCTGGCGGGATTGGTGTCACGCCTGCCGCTGTCGATGATGGGCATCGGCATCATCACCATGCTCGCCCAGTCCCGCGGCAGCTATGGCTTGGCCGGCGGTGTGGCCGCCGCCTTCACGCTGGCCTCGGCACTGCTGGCGCCACAGGTTTCCCGACTCGTCGATCGCTTCGGCCAGAGCCGCGTGCTGCCGGTTGCCGCCGCGCTCAGCCTGCTCGGCACGTCGGCCCTCCTCGCCTCGACCCATTGGCGGGCGCCGGACTGGACGCTCTTCGTCTTTGCAGTTCTTGCCGGGTGCACGCCGAGCATGTCGGCAATGACCCGGGCGCGGTGGACCGAGCTCTATCGCGGCCGCCCGGAGCTCAAGACCGCCTTTTCGCTCGAATCGGTTTTCGACGAGATCTGCTTCATCGTCGGCCCGCCCATCGCAGTGGGCTTAAGCGTCGGTCTGTTTCCCGAGGCCGGGCCGCTGGCCGCCGCTGCGTGCCTCGCTATCGGGGTCACCGCCTTCGTCCTGCAGAAGGGCACCGAGCCACCGGTCAAGCCGGCGGAGACGATGGCGCCCGGTTCGGTCCTTCGCTACCCTGCGCTGCGCGTCCTGATCGTCGCGCTTGCCGGCATGGGCGTGATCGTCGGCACGATCGACGTGGTCAGCGTCGCCTTTGCCGAGGCCGAAGGGCGACCGGCGGCAGCGAGCCTCGTGCTCTCCCTCTATGCGCTCGGTTCCTGCATCGCCGGCCTGGCGTTCGGTGCGATCAGGATCGGCCTGCCTTTGGCGAAGATGTTCCTGATCGGGGCGGGCATGACGGCCGCTACCACATTGCCGCTGCTCTTTGCCGGCGGGATCGGCAGCCTTGCGACGATGATGTTCGTTTCGGGCGTGTTTTTTGCGCCGACGATGATCGTCGCCTTGAGCATCGGCGAAACCGCCGTGCCGCCGTCGAAGCTGACGGAAGGGCTGACCTGGTTGACCACGGGCCTCGGGATCGGGGTTGCGGCGGGTGCCGCGGTGTCAGGGGGCGTGGTCGCGCGCTTCGGCGTGTCTGCCGGCTTCACCATTGCGCTCGCCGCTGGTGTCCTGATCCTTGGCGCTGCGTTCTGGGGGTATCGCAGCCTGTCCCGGATCGAGGGCGATGGTGCCACCGCGGGCGCAGCCGAAGTCGTTTCGCGCGCCGGTGCGCAGGGCTGAGGCGAGAGTATCGTGCCGGCAGCGTCCGTTGCCGGCCTGTCCGTCAGTTGGCGCGCGTGACCGTAAAGCCCTGGCCGCGCAGCAGTTCGACCAGGCCTTCCTTGCCCGGCAGGTGCAGTGCGCCGACGGCCATGAAGGCGCCGCCGTCCTTCAGGATCGGTTGGGCGCGCGTCGCCATGGTTTTGTTGCGGTCGACGATGATGCGCTGCTCGAAGTCGGCATAGCCGAAATCCTCGGCGCTCTTGTCCGACACGGCTTTCATCATCGGCATGATCATGCCGGTGTCGCCGGAGAGATAGAGATCGGTCATCGTCGCGAAGACGTCGTCGATGGTCTTACCGAGCGCGAGCGTCTCGATGAGGGCGCGCAGGTGCAGTTCGGTCGGCAGCGAGTCCATGGCGGCGAGCTGTTCGACCAGCGTTTCCAGGCCCTTCAGCGTCTTGCCCTGACTGACGGCATCCTCGGCGATCTTCTTGTCGAGGAAGGAGGCGCCCGCGGCCTTGCGGCTCATTTCGCAGGCGGGCAGCGCGACGAAGCTCGCGATCATCCAGGGCTTCATGCGTGAAACCAGGGGCAACGGAATGCCGCGTGCCTTGAGGCCGGTTTCGAGCTGTTCGCGGTCGCCGGGCTTCAGGAAGTCTGCGATCGTCTTGTTGTCCGGAAGCATGGTGAGATCGGGGCGCATCAGGATCGCGGCGGCCGACTTCTTCTCGTCGATGATCTCGTCCGATTCGACGATGACGGTCGAGGCTGCCTCGAAGGCGGCGGGCGCCTCGGTCGGCAGGGCCAGCACGCGCGGATCGGTGACATGCATCGTGCCGAGCAGCCAGGACGGCGCGACGCCGTCCTTCTCGATCTTCCAGAAGATGCCCTTGCTGTTCGGGATGGCGGCGGCTTCCGCTTCGAGCGCGGCCAGTTTCGTCGGATCGGATTTTGCAAGCGCGGTCAGAACGTTCGTGCCGCCGCATTCCACCTCTGCAGCATCGGCCTCGGCGACAAAGACGAGAGCGACGATGAGGCAGGCGGCGAGCAGGACATGCAGCAGGGCGACCAGCCAAAGTGCGCCGTCGGCGAGCCGTGCAAGCGGGTGCCGCGGCAGGTTTTGCTGAGGTCTCGCAAAGGCGGTCATCGTTCTTCCCTGACAGTCGCATGGTCGATAACCGACCCTAGGCCCGGGCCGGTCACGGCTTCCTTAACGGGCATGGTTAATCCGCCCTTTCGCCAAAAATCAGGCGCGCGGGTGGGCGCGGTCGTAGATCTCCAGAAGCCGCGCCGAATCGACGCCGGTATAGACCTGGGTGGTCGACAGGCTGGCATGGCCGAGCAGTTCCTGAATGGTCCTGAGATCGCCGCCGCCGGCCAGCAGATGCGTGGCGAAGGAGTGGCGCAACGCATGCGGCGTTGCGGTCTCGGGCAGGCCGAGCGCGCCACGCAGCTTCTGCATTTCACGCTGGATGATCGCCGGCTGCAGCTTGGCGCCGCGCGCGCCCAGGAACAGCGGCGCATCGGCGGCGATCTGGTACGGGCAGAGCTTCAAATAGGTGGCGACCGCCGCACGCGCCGCTCCGATCAGCGGCACGATCCGGGTCTTGTCGCCCTTGCCGACGATGCGCAGCGACGTGGGTGCGCCGGAAAATTCCGACGGCGTGAGGCCGAGCGCCTCGGAAATGCGCAGGCCGCAGCCATAGAGCAAGGTCAGCACCGCTGCATTGCGCGCGGCGATCCAGGGCTCCTCGGCAAGCTGCGCCTGCGACGTTACGACAGTCAGCGCGTCACGATCGGTGAGCGGCTTCGGCAGGGATTTAGGTTGCTTGGGCGAGCGCACCGCGGCCGCACCGGCCGCATTGGCAAGGCCGTTGCGTTCGAGATAGCGCAGGAAAGAGCGAAGCCCGGCCAGCCCGCGGCCGAGCGTGCGGGCGCCGGCGCCGCCCTTGCGACGCTGGGCGAGGAAGCCGCGAAGGTCGGCTGGCCTCAGTGTACGGATGTCGGAAAGCCGCGGCGGCCCGGCGAGATGGCCGGTGAGGAATGTCAGGAATTGCCGGGTGTCGCGCTCATAGGCCTCGACGGTGTTGTCGGAGAGGCGGCGCTCCCGCATGAGCCCGTCGAGCCAGCGCTGACGCTCGGCAAGTAGCTCCGGATGGCCGATGACGAGGAGCTCGTTCATTGTCGCTTTCCATTGATGGTCCGCCCGCGACAATGCCCTGGCGCGTCTTAGGTTTTTGCTAATGCACCCTTGGAATTTGTCATTCTTCGATCATATAGAATTGCGATGGTCAGCCGCAAACAAACGGATCGGACTATGGCGGGACGGGATTCGGTGAACGGAATCGCGCATTTTGCTGAAGTGATCGCCCTGGTCTCCCAGGGGCAGCCTGGCCACATCGTCGACACCCTGATCGCGGAGCGTGGTCAGCGGATCGTCAAGAGCCCGCTCTGGCCGCTCATGCGGCCTTTTCTCTATACGCTGCTGAATTACCGCAAGGCGCACGAGTTTGCCGATGCGGTCGCCAACATGCCGGGTTTCCAGGCCTTCGAGCATCTGAGTTCGCTGCTCTCGCTGGAGGTGCGGGTCGACCGGGCCGAGCGCATTCCTGCCAAGGGTGGCTTCCTGCTCGTCAGCAACCACCCGACCGGCATTGCCGACGGGATCGCCGTCTTCGATCTCTTGAAGAGCCGGCGGCCGGACATGATGTTCTTCGCCAATCGCGATGCGATCCGCGTCAATCCGCGTTTCGTCGAAATGGTCATACCGGTCGAATGGCGTGAGGAACACAAGAGCAAGCTGAAGGCGCGCGAGACGCTACAGGTGACCAACCGGGCGATCGGCGAGGGCAAGGCGACCGTGCTCTTTCCTTCCGGACGCATCGCCTATTGGGCCGATGGCTGCCTCAACGAGCGGCCATGGAAGACGTCGGCCGTGGGCTTCGCGCGCAAATACGGCCTGCCGATCCTGCCGGTGCATATGAGCGCCCGCAATTCCGGCCTGTTCTACTGGTTCGCCAAATGGTCGACCGAACTGCGCGACATGACCGTGTTCCACGAGCTGCTGAACAAGAAGGGCGATCTCTTCGACTTTCGCATCGGCAATCTCATCCCGCCGGAGGCGCTGGATGGCGAAGCGGGCGAGGTGACGAAGGCGCTGGAAAGGCACACGGTCTTCGATCTGGCGAACGACGCCGACGCGGCGTTTGAGCCCAGGCTGCAATTGGCGACCGCGCTCTAGCGACCGTCGTGGCCCACGCAAACGCTGTCGGGCTTCACCCCGCGCGGCGGATCGGCTAGGTCTGAGCCATGCAGCTTCAATCCATGTTTGCAGAAAACTACCGTTCACTGAGGTCGATCCGCATGGATCTGACCGGGGTCAACCTGTTCATCGGCGAAAACGGCGTCGGCAAGTCCAATCTCTATCGGGCGCTTCAACTCGTGCAAGCCGCCACGCGCGGCACCTTGGCGCGCGAGATTGCCGAGGAGGGGGGCATGTCCTCGGCGCTCTGGAGCGGCCGCCGCCGCGCCGACAAGCCGGCGCGCATAAGGCTCGAAACCGAGCTTCTGGACGAGGAGCGCGCGATTACCTTCCGTTACCGCATCGAGGCGGGACTGTGTCCACCCGTAGCCGCGGCTGGTTTCGCCTATGAGCCGCAGGTCAAGGAAGAGGAGCTGACGGTCGAAAGCGGCCGCCGCCCGGTGACGATGATGAAGCGATCCGGCCCCGGCATCTTCGTGCGCGGCGACCGCGGGCGGATGGAGGATTATCCGGAGCAGGCGCTGACGTCCGAAACGGCGATCTCTCTGCTCGGCGACGCCGGCCATTATCCGGAGGTCGGCACCTTCCGCCGTGCAGTCGAGCAGTGGCGCTTCTTTCACGGCTTCCGCACCGACCGCGATTCGCCGTTACGGCTCCCCTGCCTTGCGGTGACCGCGCCGATGCTCGATGAGACCGGCGTCAATATGGCGGCCGTCTTTGCAACGCTGCGCCACACGCGCGAGGATACGGTCGACCTCGACCGGGCGGTTGCCGACGCGTTCGGCGGCGCTTACCTCGATGTTCCCGAACCGGGCCAGTTCGCCGAGTTTTCGCTGGTCTTTCCGGATTTTCCGAGCCGGCCGTTTTCGCCGCGCGAGCTCTCCGACGGGCAGATGCGTTTCCTGGCGCTGGCGGCCGCACTGCTTTCCTATCGTCGCCCGCGCTTCATCGCGCTCAACGAGCCGGAGACGAGCCTGCATCCGGACATGCTGCCGGCGCTTGCCGACATGATCGTCAGCGCTTCCAGGGAGAGCCAGATCTGGATCGTCACCCATTCGGAAAGACTGGCGGAAGAAGTGCGCCAGCGCTCCGGTATCCGTCCGCGCCGGGTGATCCGCAAAGACAGCGCCACCTGGATCGACGGCATGCGGCTGACAGGGCTGTTGGACGACGACGAGTAGGCAACAAAAAACCCCGCATCGCTGCGGGGTTTTTTGTTCATTCCCGAAACAATCAGGCGATCTTCTGGCCGGTCTTGGCCCAGTCGGCCAGGAAGGTTTCGAGGCCCTTGTCGGTCAGCGGGTGCTTGACCAGCGCCTTCAGCGTTGCCGGCGGCGCGGTGACGACGTCGGCGCCGATGAGGGCGGCTTCCTTGACGTGGTTGACCGTGCGGATCGAGGCCGCGAGGATTTCGGTCTCGTAGCCGTAGTTGTCGTAGATGTGGCGGATCTCGCGGATCAGGTCCATGCCATCGAACGCGATGTCGTCGAGGCGGCCGACGAAGGGCGAGATGAAGGTGGCGCCGGCCTTTGCGGCAAGCAGTGCCTGGTTGGCCGAGAAGCACAGGGTCACGTTGGTCTCGTGGCCGTCCGAGGTCAGCGCCTTGCAGGCCTTCAGGCCGTCGAGCGTCAGCGGCAGCTTGATGCAGATGTTGTCGGCGATCTTCGCGAGAACGGCCGCTTCCTTCATCATCTCGGCATATTCGGTCGCGGTCACTTCAGCCGAAACCGGGCCGTCGACGATCGAGCAAATTTCCTTGGTGACTTCGGTGATGTCGCGGCCCGACTTCAGGATCAGCGACGGGTTGGTGGTGACGCCATCGAGAAGGCCGAGATCGTTCAGCTCGCGGATTTCCTTGACGTCGGCGGTATCAACGAAAAATTTCATGGGGTCACTCCCTTGGGGCACGATTGCCGTTCGGCGCATATCTACCGGGGAGGAATTCCGTTGGCAGAGATCGCGCGCGTTGAAACTCTGGTGGAACCGTGACAAACCCTGCGGCCTGCAAGGCTGCGGTTCGCAGCGCAGTTTTCTTTAACCGAAACACGTGGCAAGGTCACGGCAAAATGACTCGCGATTCAACCGATTTATTCGGCGATTTGCTCGGGCCCGTTTCGGCCCGTCGCGTCGTGCCGGTCCTGGTGCCCATGCCGGCGCCGAAAGCCTATTCCTATGCGGTTCCCGACGGCATGGCGGTCGAGCCGGGCTCGATCGTGCAGGTGCCGCTCGGCCCCCGCCTCGTCGTCGGCGTGGTCTGGGATGGCGACGATGACGGGAGCGTTGACGCCAAGAAACTCAAGACGATCGAGAAGGCTTTCGACTGCCCGCCGCTGACGCGCGACATGCGGACCTTTCTCGATTGGGTTGCCGCCTACACCGTCACGCCGCCGGGGCTGGTCGCGCGCATGGCGCTTCGCGCACCCGCCGCGTTCGATCCCGAGCCGATGGTGGAG
>NZ_JTLA01000284.1:0-201 GCF_000799055.1 Ensifer sp. ZNC0028 | reverse complement strand
AGTTCCAGCGCTTCAAGACGCATCCGGCGATCCGCGGCACGTTTGAGGGCGGCAAGCGGTTGTCCTATGGCGCGCGTGCGATCACCGAGGGCGGCTACCAGTCGGTGCCGAAGCTCTCCTTCCCCGGCGGCGCGCTGATCGGCTGTTCGGCCGGCCTCGTCAACGTGCCGCGCATCAAGGGCAGCCACAATGCGGTGCTTT
>NZ_JTLA01000283.1:0-361 GCF_000799055.1 Ensifer sp. ZNC0028 | reverse complement strand
GCGACCTGTCCCGGGGCTGCGGCAAAGGCGACGAGCGTGCCGCCGCCCTGTGTTTCGATCGGCGCCAGGCCTCTCGTCGCCGCACCGCGGGTCGCACCCTCGACTTCGCGCGTCAGCCGCTCGGCGAGCGGATTGTTGCGACAGGCGTCGAGGAAGACCATCGAGATGCGGGCGCGTTTTTCCATCGCGCCGATGATCTCGGACAGCGCCACGGTCTCGGCCGGCACGTCGAATTCGCTTTCGAGCTTGGCATCGGTGCCGACGAGGAAATTTTCGCCGTGCAGCTGCATGCCGTGGCCGGCGTAGTAAAACAGAGCGGTATCGTCAGGCCCGATCTTGCGCGAGAACTCTGAGAGCGCAC
>NZ_JTLA01000282.1:0-352 GCF_000799055.1 Ensifer sp. ZNC0028 | reverse complement strand
CCTATGCATTTCCCACATGGGAGCGCTGAGTTTTGAGCGCTGCAACTTACGGAAAGCCTGAGCTATAAGGTGTTCATCGAAGTGAACGAGGCGCCACGGACTGGCAGCCAGGCTTCGAAAGCCCATTGAAAGGGGGATCAAATGAACATCGCACGCTCCATCAACAACTGGCGCAAGTACCGTCAGACGGTCACCGAACTGGGCCGCATGTCGAACCGCGAACTTCGCGACCTCGGCATCGAACGCGCCGACATCGACCGCGTTGCACGCACGGCCTTCGCCCGCTAAGGCGAACCACATAGACTGAAGAATTGCCAAGCGCCTGCATCTCCTGCGGGCGCTTTTGCTTTTT